>CAYITV010000043.1:0-7267 GCA_964366285.1 Candidatus Woesearchaeota archaeon
TCCCTACACGACGCTCTTCCGATCTGAACTGCGCAATCTCTTTTGGAATGCGCACCAATCAAAGATCTAAAAAATATATTACTCTGATGCTTGGCGCTTAGTCTTAATAACTCATTCTACAAATTTAAAGATTTGCAGTCTGAAAACAAGAAATTCTGAACTTTCTACAGAGCCAACCGCACCGAAAGATTTATAAACAAAAGCATAGTATAATATATAAAAAATTAAATAAATAGTATACCATGACAAACAAAATATATGAGAGAAAACTGACCGCACGCGTAGTTAACTACCTTCATTCACCAGAAGCAATAGTCATTATGGGCGCTCGGCAGGTGGGAAAAACCTCATTGTTAAAATATTTAATAGATGTACACCTGCGAGAAAATGTATTCTACTTTGACTTGGAACTCCGGGAATTATTAGACTTATGTAACCGAGGGGCAGAAGAAGTATATCAATATCTCCTGCAAAAAGGAGCTGACACAAAAAGAAAAATATATCTGCTTATCGATGAGATACAATACTTAGATGATCCCACTAAGCTGATAAAAATCTTCCATGACCATTATCCTGGCATAAAATTACTGCTTTCCGGTTCTTCTACCTTTGAAATGAAGAGGAAGTTTAAAGAAAGCCTTGCCGGAAGAATGATTACATTTGTGTTGTATCCGCTTAGTTTTGAAGAATTCTTACTTTTCAAAGAAAAAAAATATGTTCTTCGGGCAGATAATAGTAAAGCCATTAATGACGAGCTGATGCCTTTGGCTGAAGAGTATATTAAATTTGGAGGTTTCCCTCAAATTGTGTTAGAGCCATCAGAAGAAAAAAAGAAAGTGTACCTCTCGCAGATTATTAATACTTATATCAGAAAAGACATACGAGACATCGGTAACATAAGGGACCTTTCTTCATTTAACAAATTATTGGAAGTACTAGCTTCACAATCTGGGCAGCTGTTGAACATCTCTGAACTCTCTAACACTTTAGGCATAAACAAAGAGACAACGAGAACCTACTTGGATTTATTAGAAAATACATTTCTTCTGAAACGTGTGTCTCCTTTTCATAAAAACATCCGCAGTGAACTAACCAAAAATCCCAAGATTTTTATGCTGGACACTGGGTTGATGCATTTACTATGGCTAAAAGAGTTCCCTCAGGTTATTTTTGGAAGCTCATTTGAAACTTTTGTCTTTCTGGAGCTGCTGAAATCTGGTCAAATAGTCCATTTCTGGAGAACAGCTAACAAACAGGAAGTCGATTTTGTCATTGAAGGCAAGAAACTCTATGCTTTGGAAGCAAAGTACCAATTTAAAGAACATGATACTACCAGTTTAAAATTCTTTGCTGCTCAATATCCTTGTAAAAGTATGATTATTGGACTGCAGGGAAAAAAATCCGGAAAGTATATCTGGGAACTGACTAAAGAACTGGAGCATGAATAAGATTTACACTTTTATCACTTTATCGCATAACTGCTCAATTTCTGCTTTTACTTCTTTATTTGCTTCTGCTTCTAATGAAATTAATAGTCCAGATAGTATGTTTTATTTTGTATGAGAGAATCTTTTCTCTTATATTGCCTTCTGCAGTGCAGCAATCGCCACTTCAATCTGTTTTCTGTCAGGCTCTTTTGTGGTTATCATCTGGAACCATAATCCTGGTTTTATCAAAGATCTAAAAAATATGTTATCCTGGTGCTTGGCGCTTAGTCTCAATAATTCATAAGATATCCCGGCAACAACAGGAATCAGTAGTAATCTCAAAGAAAATCTTGTAATCCATCTTTCGCTCCATATAAAGGAAAACACCAATATAGACACAATCAACACAAGAAAGATAAAAGCTGTTCCGCATCTTGGATGCAGTGTGCTGAATCTTCTTACATTGTTGATCTCTAGTTTCTTCTTTGCCTCATGGCAGTGCACAGCCATATGCTCTGCGCCATGGTATTCGAATAATCTTTTTACATCCTTCATCTGGCTGATTAACAATAAATATGCTAAGAATATCAAAACTCTGAATATCCCTTCTATTAAGTTAAACAGGAATTGTTGCCTTGTGAAAAAGCCAGTTACCCATAACGGCAATGCCACAAACAATCCAATGCCAATGATGAAAGAAATAACCATGGTCAACGCCATTCCAGTGCTTGAAATCTGCTCCTCTTTCTCCATGCTTTCATTGCTGCTCCATATCAATGCTTTAGTTCCAAGATGCAGCATCTCAATCAATGCAAAAATTCCTCTTAAGAAATATACCTTTTTCACAGATTGGAATATTGATAACCTCTTCTCTGCCTTTGTTTTTATGCCCCCATTTGGTTTTCTTACAGCAATTGCAACCTTCTGTGGGCTTATCATCATCACTCCTTCAACAACAGCCTGCCCCCCGATGAGTTCCATCTGCTTCTGAAGCAGCAATAGCCTTAAAAATATTGGGGTTTTTATCAATGTATGAAATGCTCCATTTGCAATGAGAAGATTGAGACGCATTTTCTTGAAAAGATCAAAGGGACTTATGTGAAAAAGAGCGGAAAGCTTAAGCCTGTTTGCCCGCAATGCCAGCAAAAGTATGATAAAAATCAAATACTGGCAAAGATTTAACAAGTGACATGCCACCATAGCTCAGCTAGTCAGAGCACGTGTTTCGTAAACACGAGGTCGCCGGTGCAAATCCGGCTGGTGGCTTCGCCTTCTGGAGCATCATAAAATTAGCCTTAATGACAATAATTACGGCAAAAGGAAACATTTATATACCTATTATCTTTTAAAAGATAATGAAAATGATCAACCAAATAACCATGAGCATCATTAAGCATGCGAAAGATGGAGAAACAATTCATAGCTTGGCTAAGAAGATTGGATTTGCTTATTCAGCAGTCTATCATTGGGTAAATGTTTTAGAGGACTATGATATCTTGCATATGATTAAAAAAGGCAATAAAAATATCATCAAAATCAGCAAAAATGAAATTTACAAGAGGTGTATGGAATTAAATAAAAGCATTGACACTGTTGAGAAAGACAAAGTCTTCTGGAACATTGTCAAAAGGGCAAACTTAAGAGTACGTTTTGTACAAAGCACTGCTGTCGTTATCTGGACTCATGGTAGTTATATAACAGGAGATTTCTCTGATAGAGTATACTTTTTAGAAGTTGCAGAAAAAGATACAGATAATTTAAAACAATTATTAAAAAAATATAGTATAAGCTACACCGAAGATAAAATAACTGAAGAAAGACCTTTAATTTATATCATCAAAAAGAAATCATTTACAACTGAGAGAAAAAATGGTTTGCCAGTTATGCCATTGAAAGAATTGGTTTCATGGTGCAAAAGATTGTATTTGGACAGTATATTAGAGCAATTAAATGAATTATATCATTTGGATTTGAAAATAGAATATGCAGAAATAAAAACAAATAGATAAAATGGCAGACTCACGAGAGGGATTATTAGAACGAGAAAAAGAAATCATGAGGTTATTGCACATTTTGTTAGATCAGAAGCTAGATTTTATTGTTGTTGGAGGATATGCAGTAGCAACATACAAAAAGAGATTCTCAGTAGATTTGGATATTGCCATAAAAGAGGAAGATCTTGAGAAATTTGAGACTATTTACAAAAAAGAAGGATACAAGCCAGGATATGGTAAAGAAATCCAGCTCTTGTATGGAGAGAAATTCAAGAGATATGTGAAGACAATCAATGGATTTAAGGTAAATGTGGATTTTTTGATTAATGGATTAGTATCGAGATCAACAGATGCAACCTGGAGCTTTGAATATATAAAAAAACATGCCATCACAGGATCATTAGACGGAGCAGAATTCCTCATGCCAGAACGAGAGTTATTGATAGCGATGAAATTTCACTCTGGGCGATTAGGGGATATTAGAGATATTGTTGCCTTAATGCCTGCTGATGAGAAGAAGCTTGAAAAGCATATGAAAATTGGAAACATTAAGAAATTAAGGAGTAATATAAAACGACAGGAGAATTTCTTGAAGGAACAACAATTTGATGATAGTTTTAAAGGAGTGTTTGGAGTAAAAGCTTACAATCATAATGATACCGAACAGGCTAAGAAAGTAATTGCTTCTCTGCTAAACAAAAAATAAAAGAATTAAATTACAAATAAATATGACTCAATCTCATTCATACCTTAGCGCATCAACAGGTTGCAGTCTTGAAGCCCTGTAAGCAGGTAATAATCCAGCCAAAATCCCAATCAAAAAGGAAAACACAAGGCTTGCAATAACCAACCCCCAGGAAAATAAGGGTGAAAAGAATCCATACCCAGCACTGGATATCATATTTCCAGCAAAAGAAGCAGCCCCATAACCCAATAAAACCCCAAGTATTCCTCCTACCAAGCTCAATATCCCGGATTCAAGCATGAACAAGAATAATATGTAGCTGTTCCTTGATCCTATCGCCTTCATCACCCCAATCTCCTTTGTCCTCTCCAATATGGCGGCATACATCGTGTTCATTATGTTCACAGCAGCCACAATAACAGAAATCAGCCCAATCAACAGCACCACTGCAGTAATCACGTCCAATATCGATGTAAATGTCTGAATAACCTGTTCGAATGTCTGCACGAAGAAATCCTCATTTCCAACCTTCTGGTTCCTATGCCTTCTCAATTCCCTCTCAACCTCTTTTGCAGTTGATGTCGGAATCTGTCCAGGTGAAGTCCTTGCAAGTATGAACTGGAAATTATCTGCTTTAAATAAATCCTCTGCAGCCTTGTTTGTTATATAAACATTTGAATCATCCTGCGGATTCCCAACCTCTTCATAAAAGCCGGCAATCTGCATCTCATGTCCATTAACCAGTATGTTGTCCCTCAATTTCAGAGGCTTCTTGAAAATCTTGTCAGGCAGTCTGTAATTGTATCCTAAGATGACCTTGTTCTTTTCATTACCCCGGAATTGGCTGCCTTCAGTTAGTTTTAACGTATAGACCTCCTCAACAAGTTTTGGATGTTCCTTAAAATCATTTGCCATGATATAGGCATACTTTTTCTGTTTGTTGGATTCCACCTCTCCATTCAGCACATAAGTTCCTGTAGCTTCTTCAATCCCATTAACCATCTCAATTGCCTTCACATCTTCCTCATCTAGCTTGACATTGGAATACAGCGCAGGTCCAAAGCCAAATCCGCGCGGCTGTATCATCAGTTTGTCATTGCCCATCTTCTGCGCTATATCGCCGACATATGATGATATCCCATTGCCAAAGCTAACCAATGCAGTTATTGCAGCAATCCCAATCATCACAGACAAGATAGTCAGCATGCTCCTTAATGCACGCTGCCTGAGATTGTGCAGCGAATATCTTGTCAGCGCAAGTGATATCACGTTGTCTTCCTCAGCGCATCAACAGGATTTAATCTTGCTGCTCTTAATGCAGGCAGTATTCCAAATATAGACCCCAAGACAAATGAAAATGCAAACGCTCCTAAGATCAGGTACAATGGCGCGCTTGCCTTCAAAAGGTCAGTCTGCAGGAATATCTTTCCTATTATCGCAACCAATTGTGCAATTCCAACCCCAAACAATATTCCCAAAAACCCGCCGACCATCCCAAGCAGCCCGGATTCTATAAAAAACAATATGAATATGTCTCCCCTCCTTGCGCCGATGGATTTCATCACTCCAATCTGCTTTGTTCTCTCCACTACAGACGTGTACATTGTGTTTGCTATTCCTATTCCTCCAACAACCAATGAAATCGCAGCTATCACATAGATGAATATCTGTATTGCAAATAATGTGGAGTCAAGGTTCTTTATCTCCTGTTCTGCTGACTGCACTGAGAAATCCTCCTCGCCCTTTTTGACATCCCTCTCGTCTCTTAAATACTTGTCAATCCTTTCCTTGATAAGGTTCATCTCATTTCCTTGTGCAGCCTTCGCAGCTATGATGCTGTATGTGTCATTCACGTCAAAAACATTCTTCATAACATCCTCATTAAGCAGTATGATGTTGTCAATGATGAAGCTTCCTTTCTTTTTCAATATCCCAACAACTTCAAATTTCTGATTTTGAACAAACACCTCATCCCTGAGATCAACAGCCTTGCCCATTCTCTCAGCCTTCCCATAATTTGCTCCCAATACAGCCTTTCTTGCATCTCCATCCTTCAGCATCCTTCCCTTGTCAATCTCCAATTGCGCAATCCTCTCTACCTCCTTTCTTTTGAATCCGTCAGGCATGCTAGCAGCAAATGTAAAATCATTTTTCCCGTTGAAGCTCAGCTTTGCATCCTCAATCATGCGCCCTATTGCATATTCAACGCCGTTCAATTGTTCTATGTCATGGACATAGCTCTCTTTCAACGGATTCACAGCCCCGGATCCCGGCGGTCCGTTCTGCAATCCTGATGCCTGCACTGTTAATATATCAGTGCTCAGGAAGTTGAACTGCGCAGCAACAGCCAGTCTTAGCCCCTGCCCGATGCTTATCAATGAGACGACAGCTGCAATACCTATGAAAATTCCTATTATGGTCAGCCAGCTTCTCAGTCCGCGGTGTTTCAAAGACACCACAGACAGCGTGATATAATCTCTAATCATCTTTTTCTGAAACGTCTCATCAGGAAAATTCCAAGAATCACGACAATCACAGCACCTATGATGTATGGCATGTTGCTGCTCTTTATTAGGCCTATCTTCTTCGCTTCATCTTCTGTCAAAAGGTGCAATGTCAATTCAGTATCCTGGCTGTATTGTTTGTCTTTGTACTCATAAGTCAATCTTACCGGGATTTTGACATCCTGGACGCCTTCATTTACATACACATTGAAGTCCTCGGATTCTGTGTCATCAGATTCAAGTTTTCCTATGTACACATAGCTGCTTGTTGACAATAGTTTGTAATCCTCGCTTGGCAGTAGTTCAAGCTCCAATGATTCAACATCAACCCCGCCGCTGTTTGCCATCTCAACAGTGAACGCCCCGCTCTTTCCGCTTGTAATTAAATTGCTCGATACAATATATGGTTTGACTTTTATGTCTTCATATTCAACATCAACATAAAACATGTTCTTCAAGTCCCAGGTGCCCTGGTTGCCGTCATAAACCCTCAATCTTATCTCATGATCCCCGTCGCTTGCCCCATTGTCAACCTTCATCTTGAAGTCAAAATAGACTGCATTTGACCCATACTGCCTTCCGTCAATCTGTCCAATCTCCTTTGTTGCATACTCGCCATACAGGCTGAATGGATACTCTGGCAATATCCCGACTCTT
>CAYITV010000044.1:0-7230 GCA_964366285.1 Candidatus Woesearchaeota archaeon
GATTCTGTGCTGGTCGGCAACGACGGGGGCTTGTACTACGCTAGGGTTCGCGGGGTACAAAAAGGTGCCGTAGGCACCGCAAAAAATATTGAAGCATATACACCAAAACAATTATCCCAAACATTAAATCATCTAAAGATGTCTGGATTGGAAGAAACCATTCTTGCTGAATTAAGAAAACAATAACTTTTTAACTGCTTTATTCTTTACGCATCTTGTCCTGACTGTATCGAGAGATTTCTCTGTGAAGTATATGTTGGACTACACGCCAATTTGCTAGTACATTATTTTCCTTTCATATTAAGTCATGAAATGCAGAAGCGACATTCGTGAAGCTTCAGTGCCGGAAAGAAATTTCTGGATGGCAAATCGGCTATACGTGCCCTGTGGTTCAGGGGCTTAGACAACGATTCTGAGCTGAACGGCAACAACAGGAACTTGAACTACGACAACAGGGTTCGCGGAATAGTCCATATCTTCATCGAGAAATGTTCAAGAGTATTCGAGAATATTGCTCTTAACACGTCAGGATTATTATCATGGATCCTGCTCAAGGCAATAACTTGTATAATCAACTCTGTAGCATAGATAACCTAACATTTGCATGGTTAAAAGCAAGAAAGCATAAAACGAAAAAATACTATGTAAAAGCATTTGAAGCCAATCTGCTGGAAAATCTGCTGGAACTGCAGGAAGAACTCGTGAATCAAACATATAAACCATCTCCTCTCAAAACATTTGTTTTACGAGATCCTAAGACAAGAAAGATATCAAAATCAGCATTTCGTGATAGAATTGTTCATCATGCGCTAGTCGGAGTCATTGAACCTATTTTCGAAAAGAGATTCATTTATGACTCCTGTGCAAACAGAAAAGGCAAAGGAAATTTGTTTGCCTTGCAGCGATTTGATAAGTTTAAGAGAAAGGCAACAAAGAATTTCGCATCAGAAGCATTTTGCCTAAAAGCAGATATCAGGCATTATTTTCAGGAAGTAGACCGTAATATTCTAATGGAGATCATCAAAAAAGAAGTAAACGACGATAAAGTGATATGGTTAGTGCGTCAAATCCTAGAAAACAGTCCGTTGGGGGATGGCAAAAAAGGTATGCCTCTTGGCAATCTAACATCACAATTCTTTGCTCTGGTGTATCTGAACGAATTGGATTATTTTGTAAAACATCATCTGCGGGCAAAATACTACATTCGCTACGTTGACGATTTTGTCATTCTACACAAATCAAGAGAGCAGCTTGAAGAATGGAAATCGAGAATTGATCAGTTTCTAAGTGAACAATTAAAGCTGAAACTTCATCCAGAGAAATCGAAAATAATCCCTCTTGCGAGAGGGGTTGACTTTGTTGGTTTCAGAAACTTCTATCGCCATCGATTGTTGCGGAAAAGAAATGTGCGTAAGATGTTTATGCGCATAGAAGAATATGAAAAAGAAGAAATAGGAAAGAAAAAGTTTCTCGAAATATTTCAAGGGTGGCAGGCATATGCACGTTGGGCAAATACCTTTAATTTAAGAAAAGAGGTAATAAGAAAAATAAATAATATTAACGATTCGACAGCGTGCGTGCCGTAGGCACACCAAAAAACTAGAAAGAAAATCACACATGCCCGCACTCCGAGAGATATCTTTGAACTATGTATGGCAACAAGATGCATATATTCTATATAAAAAACCAATTACGAAACCTTTAAAAACATCTTAAAAGACCGTATTCTTACCCTATGGATTCAGTGTATGCTGGCCGTTACAGCAGATAAAGAACCTGATTCTAGAAGAGGAAGTTGCCTGTCAGAAATCTTAAAAAAGAGTCAAAAACAAAGCATACACCATGGCAGGAGCAAATCGTTTATACTGGCCAAGGAGAGGAAGTCTCCAATTCAGGCCTAGAAAGCGCGCAGCAAACGTGCTTCCAAGAATGCGCAGCTACGCCCATCTTGACACGCCAAAACTGATAGGATACGTCGGCTATAAAGCAGGCATGACTCACATCCAGTTTACAGATAATCGCAATAACTCCCTTACAAAAGGCATGACAGTTGCAACAGCAGTTACAATCATCGAGTGCCCATCAATACTTCCTGTTTCTATATGCTTCTACAAAAAAACTGATTCTAATTTCAACCGCATTGCCGAAATATTCGTAGAAAAGCTTGATAAATCAATAAAAAGACCAAAAAACCCACAAAAAGAGCCAAAAACCAATGATTACGATGAAATAAGGCTGAAAATCATAACACAGCCAAAATTAACCTCTTTTGGAAAAAAGAACCCAGATATGATTGAAATTCCTATTGCAGGTCCAAAAGAAGCTGCATTGTCATATGCCAAGCAAATCATGAACAAGGAAATAAAGGCATCTGAAATCTTCAAGGAAGGCCAGTTTCTCGATGTTCACGCAGTCTCAAAAGGCAAAGGCTTTCAAGGCACAGTCAAAAGATACGGCGTCAAGATTCGCCAGCACAAGTCAGAAAAAACAAAGCGCGGCGTCGGCACTTTAGGTCCATGGACCCCAAAGAGAGTCCGCTGGTCTGTTGCCCAGCCGGGAAAGATGGGTTATCACAAAAGAACAGAATACAATAAGCATCTGATAAAAATCAACAACAAGCCTGAGGAAATAAATCCCAAAGGCGGCTTGGTAAGATATGGTCTTGTCAAGAATGAATATCTCCTGATCAAGGGTTCTGTTGTCGGGCCAAAGAAACGCGCAGTCCTTCTCACAGATTCTATCCGTCCAACCCAGCATCCGCACCAGATTCAGATATCATACACCAGCCAGGAATCCCAGCAATGAAAGCAGATGTTTTTACTGTGGATGGAAAAAAATCGCGCTCAATAGACCTTCCGATTCAATGCACAGAAGAATACCGTCCTGACATGATTCATCGCGCATTCTTGGCATATCAGAGCCATAACCGCCAGCCTTATGGTGCATTCCACAAGGCAGGAACCCGCCAATCAGCAAAGCTCTCAAGAAGGAGAAGGCAGTATAAAACATCATACGGCCATGGAATCTCTAGAGTGCCAAGAAAGTCATTATGGCATCGCGGTCGTCAGTTCGGATGGGTTGGTGCATTTGCCCCTGGAATGGTAGGCGGTAGAAGAGCTCATCCTCCAAAATCAAAGAAGATATTCGCGCAAAAGATCAACAAGAAGGAACGTAGAAAGGCATTGAGATCAGCATTGGCGGCAACATTCAACGAGCAGTTGGTCAGGCAGCGAGGTCACAAGATAGAATTCCTTCCATCAATTATTGAATCAGGTATGGAATCTCTTCAAAAGACAAAAGAAGTGGAGCAGATGCTGCAAAATCTTAAACTAAATCATGAGCTCGAGCGTGCATCAACAGTCAAAGTTCGTGCAGGAAAAGGCAAGATGCGCAACAGGAAATACAAATTCAGGAAAGGTCCTTTGTTTGTTGTTTCAAAGCCATGCCCATTGCAGAAGGCTGCAGAGAATATCCTTGGCGTTGAAACATGTATCATCAATAATCTTAACATAAATCTTCTTGCCCCTGGCGGTCATCCTGGAAGATTGACAATATATTCAGAAGATGCAATCAAAAGATTGGGAGAAGAAAAACTTTTCACATTATCGCCGATAACAAAACAAATTTCAAAACCGCAGGAAAAAAAGGAAGTCAAGAAGCCGGAAGTAAAACCAATTCAAGCCGATAAGAAAGAGCAAAAGAAACCGCTGCAAAAACCAAAGCAGCAATCAAAAGCAAAACCAGCAGGTAAGAAAAAATGAAAGATCCTTATAGGGTAATAAAGAATCCAATCACAACAGAAAAGGCAGTCCGCCTGATGGAATCAGAAAACAAGTTGATATTCATCGTCAACAATGACTCATCAAAAAAAGATATCAAAGATGCAGTTGAAAAGGTATTCAAGGTTAAAATCATCAAAGTCAACACCTTGATAACACCAAAAGGCCTTAAAAAGGCATACATTACATTATCACCAGAAACGCCGGCGTTGGATGTTGCAACGCAGTTGGGGTTGATATAAAATGGGTAAGCGCTTAATTCAGCAGCGTCGTGGACGTGGCACGCCTACATACAAGGCGCATTCTCATAGATGGGTTGCTGCAGTTAAGCATAGGATATATGATGAGATTGAAAAGACAGGTGTTGTTTCAGGTAAGATTGTCAATATTCTTCACTGTGCCGGTCACAGCGCTCCTCTAGCCCAGATTCAATATGACAACAAAGAAACAGGATATATATTAGCTCCGCAGGGAATCAAGGTAAATGACACTGTTGCATCAGGCCTAAAAGCTGAGCCTAAGCCAGGCAGCACATTGCCGTTGCAGAACATCCCTGAAGGCACCATGGTATACAATCTGGAAAACAAGCCTGCAGATGGCGGCAAGTTTGTAAGGGCCGCAGGCACAACAGCTGCAGTTGTAAGTTCAACAAAAGAGAATGTCGCAGTGCTGTTGCCGTCAAAGAAGCAGAAATTATTCCATCCATTATGCCGTGCAACAATTGGCGTAATCGCAGGCGCAGGCAGGCATGAAAAGCCGTTTGTCAAGGCCGGAAAGAGGCACCACCTCATGCGCGCTCGCGGCAAGCTTTATCCATTGACATCTGGAGTTGCAATGAACGCAGTTGATCATCCATTCGGTTCTGGGCGCGGCCGCCACGTCGGTAAGCCAAAGACTGTTTCGAGAAACACGCCTCCAGGAGCAAAAGTAGGTAAGGTAGCAGCAAGAAGGACAGGAAGGAAGAATTAAGATGCCAAAGCAGTTTACCTATCGCGGAAAGACAGTTGAAGAGATTATGAAGATGGACCTAAATCAATATATGGAATTGGTCCCGTCAAGGCAGCGCAGGACTCTCAAGAGGAACATCGCAAAAGCCTACAAGCCGCTGCTTGAAAAGATAAGGAAAGCCCGCCAAGGCTCTTACAAAAAGCCCATAAAAACTCATGCAAGGGACATGGTGATAATTCCCGATATGATTGGCACAACAATCCACATTCACTCTGGAAAATTGTTCACACCGATATTAATCACAGAAGAAATGCTTGGCCATTATCTGGGAGAATTTGCCCTAACAAGGACAAAGGTCAAGCACTCTGCTCCAGGCATAGGAGCCACAAAATCAAGCACAGCTATAGCATCAAAGGCAAAGTAAAATGGCAGACGAACATGTTGCATCAGTGTACGGGAAGGATATCCCTATATCGACAAAGCATGCTATAGAGATCTGCAACTTCATTCGCGGCAAGTCCCTCCAGCAGTCAAAGAAGTTCCTCGAGCAGGTGATAGTGATGAAAACTGCAGTGCCCTTTAAGATTTACAAGAGAAACGTCGGCCACAAGCCGGGCAATATGGCTGCCGGTCGTTACCCGACAAAAGCATCAAGATACATACTTTCACTATTGTCTTCGCTTGAGTCAAATGCAGAGAACAAGGGATTGGATGTCAGCTCACTGTACCTTACAGAAATAATCCCAAACCGGGCATCGCGCCCCTTCCACTTTGGAAGAAAAAGGCGCATCAAGATGAAGCGCACTCATATACAAATTTTTGCTGAAGAAAGGAAAGAAGAAAAGGAAAAAGAACCCAGAAAAATTGAACCAAAAACAGTAAAGCAGGAAATCAAGCAGGAAAAAAAGAAGGAAGTTAAAAAATGATAGAGCGCAAGTTCGTCACGCAAAAAATCAGGGAAGAGCAGATTCAGGAATATATGGCAAAGGTATTGGCCAAAGCTGGATACTCGCACACAGAGATTCATAACACTCCTTTGGGAGAAAAGATAACAATATTCACAACCCGCCCAGGATTGGTTGTCGGAAAATCAGGCGAGAACGTGAAAAAGATCACAGCTTATCTTAAAAAAAGATTCAATCTGGAAAACCCGCAGATAGAGATAGGTGATGTCCAAAATCCTCTGCTGGATGTTCAATATGTCGCAGACAGGATTGCCTACAATCTTGAAAGGTTTGGAGCAAAAAGATTCAAGTCAATCGGCTACAAGATGCTGCAGGATGTCATAAATGCAGGTGCAGTTGGCGCTGAGATTGTTTTGTCTGGAAGAATCCCAAGCGCGCGTGCACGTACATGGAGATTTTCAGCTGGTTACTTGAAGAAATCAGGTGATGTTGCTGTCTCAAAGATCAAGCACGCTAAAGTAAGCGTTAACCTGAAGATTGGTACTGTAGGCGTAAAAGTCAGCATCATGACCCCTGACATCAAGCTTCCGGACAAGCTTATCTTTGTTCCAGACAAGGAAGAGCCAAAGCCAGTCATTGTAACGGCAGTTGTTCCTCAGCCAAAAATAGAAGTTCAGGAAATTCCTGTAGAATCTGAAAAGCCAGTTAAAGAAGAGAAACCAAAGCAAAAAAGAACAAAAAAAAGTGTGAAAAAAGAAAAAATAGAAGGAAAAGAAAATGGCGCTGATAAAGAAAAATGAACTGAAGAAAATGGAAATACCTTTATTGTCGGAGAAGAAGGCAGAGCTTCAGAAAGAAATGATCAAGATAAATGCCTTGCTCTCAACAAAAACAACGCCAGAAAACCCAGGGCGCATACGTGCAATGAAGAAAACAATAGCTCGCATTAACACATTCATCACAGAGAAAAAAGCTCAGCAGGAGCACATAAAACAAAAACCCAAGGAGGCCAAGAAGACAAAAGCATGAGTGACGTCTGTCCAAAATGCGGACTCGCACGTGAGCTCTGCGTTTGTGAAACCATAGCGAAGGAAGATCAGCGCATAGTCATCAAGACCGAAAAAAGAAAATTCGGCAAGCTGATAACCATCGTTGTTGGAATAAACGCAAAAGACATTGACATCAAGGATGTTGCCAAGAAACTCAAGTCAAAATTTGCCTGTGGCGGCACAGTCAAGGATGGCGTAATTGAGCTTCAGGGACAGCACAAGGAGCGTGTCAAGCAGGAGCTCATCAAGATCGGGTTTGCACCTGAAACCATAGAAGTCAAATAAAATGCGGCCAAGAGATGTCTTGAAAATCGAGCTCATCGGGCTCGAGATAGAAGTAACAAACTCTCGCAATCCGCATCTTATCGGGCTCAAGGGCAAGATAGTCGATGAGACAAGAAATATGCTTGCGATAAGCAAAGATAACGAAGAGATAAAACTCATCAAGGATCAGATAACAATCGCCGCTAAGATAAACAATCACAAGATTGCAATCAACTGCGAACTTTTGGTTGGAAGGCCTGAAGAGCGTCTCAAGAAAAAATTCAA
>CAYITV010000045.1:0-7085 GCA_964366285.1 Candidatus Woesearchaeota archaeon
TCCCTCTCTTTCTGTTCAGCCTCATTCAGTATCTGTTCTTTCTGCACAACCTCCTCAGGAGTCATTCCAGCCTTGGCAGCCACCTGCTTTTTCACAGTAGTTTCAACATCAGCAAAAACCTGTTTTACTGTTTCTCCTGCAGTGTCAAAGTAATCATAGAACTTCTGTGTTAGTTTCAGCAATCGTGTCCTTCCGCTCTTCTCGCTCGTTACTAATCCATTCTCTTGTAATATCTTGATATGGTCATACGCCTTGTTCCCTCTTGCCTTTATTATATCACTTTGTATTGCAGGATGTTTATATGCAATTATTGCCAATGTCTTTGTAGTAGGGTTGTCAAACTCGCTTGTGCTTACCAATTTATTTGCCAGATGTCCATATTCCTTCTTTATGTTTAATTTGAATCTTCCATCCTGTTCAGTTATATTTAATGCACTGTTCTTTTCTTGATACTCCTTAATCAACCCCATTAATTGTTCTTGCACATATCCAACGCTACCTATTTCACAAGCTTGAGCAATCTCCTGCACATCCATGAATCTACCAGTAGTAAACAACACTGCTTCTATCTTTCTTCTATCGTCCTGATTGACTTCCATAAAAAAAAGTAGCATAAACAATATAAAAACCCATCGGTAGGTAGACACAATACAATGAGAGTATATCAAATAACACCCAACACAATCAAAACAACTTTCCGATCGAGCATTTAACACCCCTCATTGCTCAAAATAAGCAGTAAATGATATATATCTTTCTATCAATCGTACGTGATTAGCTGCTCATTATCGGTAAATGTACTCTCTCTTGAGACCTTTGTTCAAGGCAGAAGAGTAATCAGATATTGGATGCCTACTTCTGGAATGTAGTGTTACACTATCTTTACTATAGATAGCATACAAAAAAGAACTCTTTACTCTCAGATCCAGCAATCAGTTATTCTTTTTCCAACATATCATCCTAAAAACTATATGAGCGCTAAAGAGCTAAGTCCACCGGCTAAAGCTAAAGGGGGTCCTGCAGCCATATTGACAATATTAAAATCATTACATTGAGGATCCCTGCACATCGCAATCTTTATAGCATTCTTTATATCGTTTGAATCAAAATAGGACATCACCGGATTTCCATTGGCATTATAGGCAATTGTATTCTGTCGGGGATAGGGGGGAAAAGAATTTGGCCCAACAGAATCAACTACTTGGGGTGTTGTAAACTGGCCACATGCATTATCAAGGCACTTAACAAGCTTCATAAAACCAGTAAATGGTGAATCATATGAGTAATAGAAGATCCATGGCAGACCATTACTTCCAGTCATCATAGAATTAGGGTCGGTTGGATTTTGGGGAATTTGCGCTATAGTGGTTACTGATTTTTGTGTGCATTCAGTATTACGACAATGAAGGATTCTTAAGTGTTGAGCAGCTGTACTATCAATAAATTTATAATAAGAAATGAGAGGTAGACCATCACTCCCAAGAATCATATTGACATCTGCAAAAACGTCATAATTAGGATATGACTCAAGTAAAGTAGTGGTAAACGAAGAGCATAGTAGATCGGTACATCTGCCAAGATATAGGTCATTATAAAAATAATTATATGTCTCCCCAAACGCAATATAAGGCTTCCCAGTCTCTCCTCCAGCCAATGCAACACCATAAGACGGCTGCGCCCCCTGACCCACAGGTACACTTAAGATAATAGTATTATCGCTTGATGTACAAGCGACATCTTTACAATGAATCAGATGGACTGAAGCAACCTGAGAAGACATACTAGCTTCTTCTATATACGCAATAAGAGGCATTCCATCACTGCCAGCGTCTATAGAAAAAGTCGATATTGAATCACCAGTCGCAACAGTTGTGATTTGATTTCCACTGTTGCATAAACGGTTACCACAGTGAACAATCTTCATAGATAGAATAGGGGGATTACCTTCACGTGTTCTTACAGCAATAATTGGAAGATCATCGCTTCCCTTCATCAACTGTACTGGTTTATAACCGGAATGGTCGACCGGCATCGTCGCAATCGGAACGTGTAGCGGAAAAGTACAATCTATATCCGTGCATTTAGCAATCCATAACTCTCCAGATCCATCACTATAATACGCAACCATTGGAAGCGGAGTAAGGAGCGGAGTGGATTGTGATGATTGTGCAGAGCGTACTGGTTGTCCACTGATTCCAAAACTTTCCTTTGTTGGGAAAGCATCAAAAATCAAAGCAACTGCCAAGACTAATAATACGACAATAAAAATCTGCTTATCAACCATTTCGACTACCTCTTTCTAATGAAATAAACAATAAAAGGATATATATACTTTTCTACAGAACTTTCTATCATAAAAAGGTGTATGGAGATAAAACGTTGTGAAAAGAAAAGCTAGTAAGGTACTTTTACGAGAAGGTTAGGCACGTCTTTGAAATCTTTGATATTCCTCGTAAGTAACTCAGCTTTGCTAACAAGTGCAGTTGCAGCGATGAGAGCATCAGGCAAAGCTAAAGAGTGATCCCTCACAAGATCACCTGCAAGTTCAGCAACTTGATTAGAGACAGGAATTTTAGTCCAGCAATGAAGAAAATGAAGGAGAAGTTCTTTTTTGGTCCCGTCTTTACAGTCCTTGCCAGCAATAAGCTCGGCTTCTGTAACAGCAGAAAAGAGAACTTTGCGCTCGGGAGTGAGTGACCCAAAGAAAGAAACAGCAGGCGGATAACCACGAAGGTGATCGACAAAAATATCAGTATCAAGCATAATCATAAACATCAGCCCTCTTTTTCCAGCTTTTCCTCACCTTCTTTGTATAGTCCAAACCAGTTTCTTTGGTTTCCTTCCAAAGGCCTGCGGCGAGAGCAATAACATTTTTGTCCATTTTAACGATATCAACTCTGGTACCTTCTATAGCAAAGATGACGGTGTCTCCTTCCTCAAGGTTCTTTAATATCCTCACATCTTTAGGGAGAGTGACTTGATGATTCCTAGTTATTTTAGCTATTCCCATAGTGAAATTGCTAGTAATTTCTAGTATATAAAGTTTACTATGACAGGGGGTGTAGTATCAGATGATCACAAAAGAAAGAAAAATCAGCGCTATTATCTAAAGCAACCCGAGTTGCTACAAGCAAAGAAAAAAACATGGCAATGCTCTCTTCTATATGCCATCAAGAACCTCTTCTAATAACACTTCTAATACAAACATCAAGCATCCACAATCTAATGATTATACTCTAAAACAAAAGTCAAGTATTAAAGTTCCACCTTATACCTTAACAAAGCCCCAAACCCGCTTAAGTCTCTAAACTGTTTCCCTTCAGTTGTTTCAGTGCTGATAATCTTCACGATAGTCCCATACTGGTCTGCTTCTTTCTCAATTTCTTCAATCTTCGCATCATCAACCTCTTCGCTAATTAATAAGATCTCAACAGCCCCATAACCCAAGGCCTTCCTGACCCTTTCCTCTCCATAAGTTACATTGCTGTCCTTTGCCAAGCCTTCAAAGAATTTCTCAAGCAATGCCTTCTCCTCAGCAATAGCCTCTTTCACTAGCACATCCTTGCTCTTCTCGACAAGGTGTTCCAGTCCGCTTTCATCAGTATAAGTTAAGTCTTGTATTGCAACTATCTTCTTCTGTATTTCAGTATTAAGATAGTCCTTGAATTCCTCTTTCGTCGGTCCAGGTCCGCCAAGCAATATTCCTTTCATCTCTTTCTTGTCCATCTTCTCCAAGAATTCCTTCTTGCATGCTTCTGCAATCCTTTTATAAAATTCAACTGCCATGCTCTCCCTTATTCTTTCGTATCTAAGCGCAGATTGTCCGCCAGCCTTGATCTTTCCAGGAACGCCGGAAGTCATGTGCACTGTCTTCTGTATTAATGTTCCCTTCAAGAACCCAATTGTTGCCTCTCTTCTGTCCATCACAATCAGTCCATAAACCTCTGTGGATTCAAGCATCTGCCTCAATAAATCAAGAGTAAAAGTCTGGTCGCATCTGTACATTCTTGTGGCTAATGGTTCTGTTGGTTCAATGCTCCATACATGAATATCAACCTTTCCTTCCTGTGCAGCTATGTTCCCTGCAAAAATTGCAAGTCCATTCTCAGGAGTCTTCTTGAAAAGTCTTAGGTGTCTTACGCATCTTTCTAAACTGTCAATGACATTGCCTCTTGTCTTGGCATCTTTTATGTTCTTTGCAGTCCCCTGTTCTTCCTGCAGATGCTGTATTATCTTGATCAAGTCATAACCAGCAGGAACATAAACACTTACCAATTCAGTATGTCTTCCCCTTATCCTTTCCAGTTCTTTTATGAACTTCTTCAATTCTCTTCTTGTTGCTGGCATACTGGAAACATAAAAAGAGATGCTTATAAAGATTTATATAGGTAGAAGTGCTATTAAGGCATATGAACCCGCGAGAAATATATAAACGAGCATTGAAAGATCCTTCATTCAATATAGATGCAATCTTGCCATCTCAATATGGTAATATTGAAAAGATGCTCGAAAAAACTGCAGAAGATGAGTGTATAAGCGAATGGAAGCATGGGATGGGTAAAGTTGGTTATGAATACCACATTCACCAACAAGAAATTGGGTGTATCTTACAGAGTTTATTAGAACAAGGAATTCAGGGCGGAAATCCAAAGCTAATTAAAGTATACTCTAAGAAAGAACTGGTTGATCTTATTCAAGGGGCATTAAGGGCTTAATTCTATTAAGGATATATTGAAGTGCTTCTTGATTAATCTGGCTTACCTCGAAAGCAACTGAGTGCTCTCCAAATGCACCAGCATGCAAATCCTTACAAGTTTTTTTCAAATATTTTCTTAATTCTTCAGCGTACATTTCATCAGGCAGAATTGTATAAAATTCTTCATTGGTCCTTCTTATGCAAACGTATGGTCTATGATTTACAAATCCAGTAATATCTAAAAGTTCTGTCAATGATTTGATGATGATAAAGGGGTCTATAAAAGGTCTGGGACCTTCAGCGTCTGCTTGTCGAAGAGTTGAAGTAATTGCTTCTAAAGAATCCCGATGCAATGGAATCAAGAGATCCAGTTCATCATGAGACACGATAAATGATTTCTTTGTTGCTTTTGCAGCGTCTAATGGCGATGGTATAAACCGATCATCATAGAATGTAGCATCTTTGTATTCTATATCAAAACCAGGTTTGTCAAAATATTTCGGATCAAATAAATAAAAAGCAGTTCTTGGTAAGATTACAAAAGGCATAGTTAGTTTACGTTTGATATACTCAAGATGTAGATCACTGTCATGAAGAAAATGGATGATAATGGATTCTTCAGGTAGTGGATTCTCAGATTTGATAAGGTTAAAACCAGTAAAGTAACCATGAGAAACCAATTGCTGTCCATGCCCTATAATTGTAGCCAATTCTTCAAGGGTAAATTTGTTACTGATTGTTTCCATACAAACCCATAACATCAGAGTGTATATAAGGTTTACTATTTGTTACTACTGTATAATAATATAAGTTACACAAACTCCACATTAAAATGCCCATTCTTAAGATTTCTTATCTTGGCAGCAGCCTTGAAATCAGTTTCCATCTCTCTTATTAAGCCCCTGTCCTTCAATTCAATCATAACATCGACCTCAGCCTTTAATGATTTTCCATGATCAGATTTAAATTTCCTTATCTTGCTCAATAACTCAACAAATAAATCTCCTTTCTTTTCAATCTTCTCGTCAGCCATCTCTTGTTCAAACTCAGGCCATTCAATTAGGTGTATGCTCTTTCCCTTTTCATATCCTATATTATATATTTCTTCTGTGATGAATGGCATTATCGGTGAAAACATTTTAAGCACATTCAGCATTACATTATTTAGCACATACTGCGCGCTCTTCTTTCTCTCAGCATCATCCTTATAGAACCTATCCTTCACAATCTCGATGTAGTTATCACAAAACGTGTGCCAGAAGAACACCTCCAAGGCACTCCTCGCCTTTGAAAACTCATAGTTGTCATAATGTTCAGTACATTCTTTTATTGTCTTCTGCATCTTGCCCATCATCCATTTATCAATCACCTCAAGCCTCTTCGGTTTCTTCCCATCATAATCCTTTAGCATTTCAAATGTGAATTTTGCAGAATTCCAGAGCTTTGTCATCAGCTTCTGTCCATTTTTCAGGTCTTTCTCTTGGTATCTCACATCCTCTCCAAGCTTTGTAATAGAAGCCCAGTATCTCAATGCATCAGCCCCATAATTTTCCATTATTTTTATTGGATCAACAACATTCCCCTTGCTCTTGCTCATCTTGTCTCCTAAAGGATCAAGCACGTACCCAGATATCATGATATTCTTCCAAGGTACGTCATTATGGTGATACATGGCCTTAACAATTGTGTAAAAAGCCCATACAGTTATCAAGTCCTGCGCTTGTGACCTCAGGCTCATTGGAAAATTCTTCTTAAACGTTTTTTCATCATCTGCCCAGTCAAGTGCTATTTGTGGTGTCAAAGATGATGTTGTCCAAGTGTCCATGACATCCTTCTCACCAACGAATTCCTTTCTTCCGCACGAGCATATTTTCCTAGGTTTGTCATTCAATGGATCAACAGGCAAGTCTTTCCTGTCTGCAACATTCACCTTCTCGCATTTCTCGCAATACCAGACAGGAAACGGCACTCCAAAATGCCTCTGTCTTGATATGCACCAGTCCCACTGCAGGTTCTCAACCCAATGATTGAATCTTACCTTCATGTGTTCAGGCACCCAATTTATCTTGTCTCCTATCTCAAGAAGTTCTTCCTTCTTGTCAAGCAACCTTATGAACCATTGTTTAGTCTTCAATATCTCAACAACAGTTCCGCATCTCTCATGCACATTCACCATCCTCATGGTCTGTTTCTTGCCAAGCAGTTTTCCCATCTTCTCCAGGTCCTCAGCTATCTTCTTCCTTGCTTCTTTTATTGTCATTCCAGAATAATTTCCAGAATTCTTGTTCAATCTTCCATCAGCATCAAATATTATTCTCAAAGGCAGTTTGAACTTGTTTGACCATTCAACATCAGTTATATCCCCCCAGGTGCATACCATCACAGCTCC
>CAYITV010000046.1:0-4072 GCA_964366285.1 Candidatus Woesearchaeota archaeon
TGATCTTTACTTCCACGATGGTTTTTGGCTTCAATTCTGACTGCAGGAAGCTTGGGATTACTATAACTGCCTGCTTTCCATGCCTTGCAATCTTTTTTGTTATTGTGAACGACTTCATTTTATGTATATTTGTTACTTTTTAGTGGTATATCTTGTATATAAATGTTTCGTTTTTGTTACTACTTGAGATAAGTTAAAGTTTTGGCAGTGAAAGGTTTGTAAATGAGTAATTTTAAGGGATTACTATGAAAACGATTACTGTTAAATTACCTGATGAAGAAGCAAAAAAGCTTGACTTTTTGATGAAAACAAAGCATTATCCCTCGAAATCAGAATTCATTAGAAATTTGATACGTCAAAAAATGGAAGAAACACTCAAGGAACGGGAAGGCTGGCTTGCGGTGGCTGAGCTTTCATTGAAGAAAATATGGGACAACAAGGAAGATGATGATGTGTGGAGCACCTATTTATGATTGAACAGAGAGATCTTCTTTTAGTTCCGTTTCCTTTTTCAGACCAATCCGGAAAGAAAGTAAGACCTGTTGTGGTTATCAGCAAAAATGAGTTTAATCAACATTCTGGTGGTATCGTCGTTGTAGGTATTACCTCACATTTATCCCAAGATCATTATACTATCCAGCTTTCACAAGACAATCTTGAAGAGGGGTTTTCGCATAATTTCCGCTATATCAAGGTTGAAAATATATTGAAAATAGATAAAAGGCTTGTTGTCAAAAAAATAGGGAGAATAAGTACTGCTACCTTTGACGCTATTATGACTGTCATAAAAACTATTATTGGATAAGTTTCTCTTTGTATATTCTCTAACATCTAGGTTTAATGCTCTATTCACTCTTCAAAGAGCCGCCTCCTGCTTATAAATAAGTCTATCTTTCACGCTTGTTGAAGGGGATGGCAAAGGCTTTCCCTTTGGGGGGATTTTTTAGGAGGTGAAGAAGATGGATATGACGATGGTAAACATTGAGAGGATTACTGGAGAGAAACTAAGAGGCCTTCCATTGTGCGAGGAGGATATTTACAGCGTTGAGCACCTGGAATTGATGGAAGATGATGACGAAATAAGCGCTGTTGAAGGCGGCTTTATGCGAGGATACTTGGGAGAGGATCACAACTGAGCATGACGCTCTTCCTTATATTCCTTCACAATCTTTGACAGCACATTGACTTTTTCTTTTTCCTTTTCCAATCTTTCCTTATCAACAACTGCGAAATTATCGTGCTCTTCAATCCCAAGATTTTTGGCGCTTACCAAATAGAAGGATTTTTGATCTATTATCTTCGAGGGATTATTTTTAAATATAATCGTGCTTATCTTATCTTTAATGTAATCAAATGACCTTTCGCTGAAGACATTCACGTCATCCACCAATATGACATTGTCGCCTTTTTCTATTGTTCTTTGAACTTCGTCAAAGCCAAGCGTTTTCAGGTGCTTTATGACAAGCTTGTTCTTTGTTGAGAAAAGGATTTCATTTAATTCATGGATTTTCCTGTTCAACAAATCAATCTCATGCCTCTGCTTGTTGACCAGCATATTTGCTTCAGATATCTTCTTATCTTTTATCGAGAGAATCTTGCTTATTTTATTTTTTATTGTTGATTCAGAATCTCTTGACAGATTTTCTATCTTCTTCTGAAGAATGGATATCTTCTGCTTTAGGACAGAGTTTTCCATGTTGAGCAGTTGATTGAGCTCGGCAAATGCACTGGATTTCCTTATCTTACTCCTGATGCGTTTCTTGACTTTTATCTCATCTTCCTTGTAATCGAATCTGCGAAGTGCATCAGCGATAGACATTCCCTTGACAACCAGGATAGTAACATCGTATGCAAGATGCTCTTTGCCTTCCCTTTTCAACACAAAGTCTATCTTTTTTAAAAGCGGCCTTAATTCATTGAAAGCAAAAAGCGCTGCAGCAATTGCGTCCCTCTGATGATCATCATGATGCCTGAAATTTTCTGCCAATCTTTTTTTATAGCCTATCTTCATGTCTTCTTTTGGAGATATCAATTTTGCACTAAGGCGAGAACAGAATTTCTCAACAAACTTAGGAGAATATTTCACATCTGTGCCTACTGCAATTATCCTTCCGGCCTGCGTCAATTCGTTGACTATTGTATTTAGATTGAGATGCTTCTCGCTTTTCAGCTTTACTAACTCGCCCCGGGTATTAAGAGCTGCGTATGCTGCTGTTATACCTGGGTCAATGCCAACAATGAGAAGATTATCATGCATTTAACTGCGTTAATATCGCAAACTATAAAAATGTATTCCTTTATGCATATAACATGAGGATTCTTTGTTTTACTGATGTTCATGGGCGGAAGGAAAGCCTGAAAAGGATTGTCAAGCTGGCTGAAAATGCAGATATCTTAATCTGCGCAGGAGATTTGTCAATATTTGGAAATGGACTGAAGAATGCCATGCAGATGCTGAACAAAACAGGCAAGCCGATACTGATTATTCCAGGAAACCATGAAGACGAAAAAGAGATAAAGGAACTTTCCAATAAATTCCAAAGAGTGATAAGCATCCACAAAAGAGTTTACGAGATTGGAGATTACATATTCATGGGCTATGGCGGAGGCGGGTTTTCGTATAGAGACCGCGGGATGGAGGCATTTTTCAGGAGGATTCGCACAAGGCTTCATCATGGAAAAAAGATTGTTCTTGTGACACATGCGCCACCATACAATACTAAAGTAGATTACCTGCCATGGCTGCGAGAGCACAGAGGATGCAAATCCATAATTGATGTCATCAAAAGAATAAAACCGCAGTTAGTTGTGTGCGGGCATTTCCATGAAACTGCAAACAAGAGCTGTTTTATTGGGAAAACACTGGCAATCAATCCCGGGCATAATGGAAAGATTATTTCTTTGTAAGCTTTTAGAATTCAATTAAAAAGAAAAAGAAAAAGAATTTATCTCTTTCTTCTTCGTCGTGATGAAGCAGATGCTCTTCTTCTTGATCTTGATGATGAAGATGCTGCTGCCTTTCTTCTTCGTGCTGCCATTTTTTTCACCTCTCTTTTGTCGATGATTATATGTAATTTATTGACATTTAATGCTTAAATAGTTTTCGTTTTGCTTTTTGAAAGAAAAAATGCGTCATTGCAGGAATAATTTCTGGTAATTCATGAAAATAATGTTTTCAACCTCATGCTCATCCATGTTTTTCAGTTCAGCAATCTTTTGCACGGTAATTTTTACGAATGCCGGCTCGTTTCTCTGCTTTGGCGGAGGCGAAAGGTATGGTGCATCTGTCTCTGTCAAGAGCTGGAACAATGGCGCCATGCCAACCAATCCCTGAAAATGGAGCATGCGGATGATATTTGGAGGAATTGAGAAGCACCAGCCGTTATCGATGATGCGCTTCACTAACTTGTAGTTTCCTGTAAAACAATGGAAATCGACCTTTTTGATGCCTTTTGATTCAACTATATCTATGACGTCCTTTTCTGCCTTGCGCGTGTGCAGCACAAACGGCTTGTTGAGCTTGTTTAATTCTTCCAAGATTGTGTGGAAGCGATCCTGCTGGATCTTCTGAAGCTTTTGGTCTGTTGTGTGATGGTAATCAAGACCTACTTCTCCGACGGCGATAATTTCATCCTTATGCTCCTTGATAAATTTTAAATCACGCTGGAAATCCTCTTCTGTGAGATCCTGAACATAGGTGGGATAAATGCCAAGACTGGCTTTAATTATGTTATATTTCTTTGCAAGTTCTAATGTCTGGATGTTTGTTTCGTATTCTGTACCGCTGTTGATGATTGCAACAACATTTGCATCTTTTGCACGCTGGATGACTTCGTCTCTATCAGAAGAAAATTGGTCAAAATTCAGATGACAATGCACATCGACGAGCATGTTACACACCAAAAATTATTATCAACGGCTTGATTATCCATAATAATAACTTCCAAAGATAAGGAGCAAGGTTAACAAATATCAATGCAAGGCATGCAAATGTCGCAATTGTCCAGATGTTTTTTGCTTTTTTCTCAGAGAAGATTGCAAGCATTCCTGACAAGAACATCCTGCCTCCGTC
>CAYITV010000046.1:4172-5854 GCA_964366285.1 Candidatus Woesearchaeota archaeon
TCTTGCTTTTCTTTGCAAGCTGCTTCTCGTCAGGCTCGACAAATGCACCTAATATAGGGCCAAAAAGGGCTATGCCGCTGCTTTTGACTTTTGTGTTATACAATCTAGCAATGATTCCATGCGAGAATTCGTGGACAGCTGCCACTATGAATATTGCTATGATCCAATGCCAGAATGACAAGACCGGAAGTCCTGGAATGACCTTGATGCCAGGCAATACTGGAGCAACTGCAGGTACTGCTTCGGGGACTAACAATAGATCTAATGTTCCCTTGATCAGGAAGTAGAAGATAAATGCCATACCGCCGAATCCGGCAATCGTGCCTATGATGCCAGTCCATGAAAGAGGAATGATTGTTATGATGCTAAGTAAGACTATAACACTTCCAATACCTTTGATGTATAGATTTGATGTTAAAAATCCTGCGACAAGCAAAATTAAACCAACAACAAGAAAGATTACTCCAAGAGCAATGATTTTTGGATAGCGGTCTTTTCTTGCAATCTTGTCCATAAGATTCAGACCAAGCTGGGTCCTGTACAATGCAACAATCTTTCCCTGCATCTGCACATTCTTCTTGTGCCTGTAAAAGAAGAGAATCAATAGTCCATAAAAAATAATTGCGAATAATAGGTCAAGATTCATTTTACTTGGCAGCAACGCGTATCTTTCTCAATGTACGGAAGTTCTTTCCTCCACATTTTCTGCAGTGTATCTTCTTAAGAAGAATCTTTTGAGGAGTGGAACGTATCTTGGTCTTGCATCTCTTGCAGACAAAGACGTTCTTGTAATTTCTTGCTGATGCTTCCGGGAACTTTACCATTTTTATTCTTTCTCTTCCTGCACTTTTATGCTTTGCATTACCTTTACGCCCAAGATGATCCAATATTGGATATGCGAGCCTTCCTTTGCTTCATCTTTCAGCTCTTCAGGTATCTTTAAATCGAAGGTTTCGAATGTCTTCATGTCCATGACGTTTGCTGTATCTTCTTTGATTGAGAGGACTTGGGCAGATTCCTTCTCTATGATCGGACTTTCCATATTGTCGCCGGTAGGCTTGATTATAATGCGCTTGACATTGTCTATTATGCCGACAGCGTCAATCCTTGCCTTTGTACTGCCATGCTTTCCTGGCTTTGAAATCTGGATGTTTTTAACGACGCAGGCTACTCCATCGATAACAACATACCTACCAGGCCTCAAACTCCCCACAGAAATTGGTTTTGTACTCATTACAGTGGGTGGGAGCTGAATTGTTTATAAAGATTATGCTTTGTCGGAATTTGCCCTAAGCTTTAGACATTTTTATTAACCAGAGTGTTCCTTTGGAGCACAAATTTGAGTGGATAGCAGTATCTACCAATGAACACAGAGTATCTATTACTCAAAAATGTTGCCATCTTGTTGATGGGAATCAAGGCACCAAGATACCTATAATTTTAAATACTATAATGGATTTGTAAGAAATATGGAGCAGATAAAAGAGCTGGTTAATAGAATTATTTTTGGTGATTGTATAGAGATTATGAAAAAAATGCCAACTGGAAAAATCGATTTAATCTTTGCAGACCCACCATATAATATAGGAGTTAAGTATGACAATCACCATGACAAAATGAGGTATAGTGACTATATTAAATGGTGTGAGATTTGGTTAGAAGAGTGTGCAAGACTACTTTCT
>CAYITV010000046.1:5864-6922 GCA_964366285.1 Candidatus Woesearchaeota archaeon
TCTATTTATGTGGCGATTAATGATGAACATGTTGCAGAAATAGTCATGATCTTGAAAAAACTAGGATTGCACATGAGAAATTGGATTGTATGGCATTATACCTTTGGGCAATCAATGAAAAAAAAGTTTAGTAGAGCTCACACCCATATAGTTTATTTTACAAAGTGTAAAGACAGTTTTATTTTTAATGCTGATAATATAAGAGTACAATCTGTTAGACAACAGATAGGAGACAAAAGAGCAAACCCGAAAGGAAAAGTCCCAGATGATGTATGGACTATTTCTAGAGTAGCAGGTACATTTAAGGAAAGAATTAAGGGTTTTCCATGCCAAATGCCCGTTAAAGTTTTAGAAAGGATAATCATGACTTCTTCAAACAAAGACAGTATTGTATTTGATCCATTTTCTGGAACAGGAACAACACCTTATGTTGCTAAAAAACTGGGAAGAAAATATATAGCGACAGAAATCTCTCCAAAGTATCATAAAATATCAAATGAGAGGGTTAGTTATATACTTAATTTTTGAATAAGTCACATGGATTTACCTTAAATTGCAGCATGTTAGCTGTTGGTCTACCAGCATCTCCTCCTTTTCTTTGAACAGTGATATTACCAATCTTAAGACTACCTTTAGGGGTTATGTGGACTTTCCCTTTTCCAAAAGTGTTCATTGCTTCATTTATAGCTTTAAGAATCCATTTGGATTTTTTGTTTAATATCAGAGCCACCAACATCCATCTCGCAGCAAATTGCCCTCTGCCCATGATTATATCAGTGACTATATTTATTCTGTTCTTTTCAAAAAAAGAAATTATTTTGTCTTGTGTTTCTCTATCCATTTCATCAAAGAACATTCTTCTTGGGTCTCTTGTATCTTTTTTGTAGGGTTTAAATTCTCCTGTAAAATATTTTAAGGCAGTTGCTATGTCTTCTGGGGTATTCCATAATTCTTTGTATTTATCTACCCATCTTTTATCTATCTGATTGTAACCTTGAGGATTACTAACGAGCTTAACTGAAAGATTTTCTACAGAAATTGCTTTTTTTGTTTCAATA
>CAYITV010000047.1:0-6834 GCA_964366285.1 Candidatus Woesearchaeota archaeon
ACAGAGGGAAACCGTCCATGCTTAGGACCTGTTGGCTTAGTGCCTCCCAAGGTTCGAATCCTTGCCCCCGCATGTTTCCATAATCTTAGGTTTTACGAAGAAAAAGTATTAGAGATCGATAATCAGTTTTTTCTTTCCTTCAGAGTATATTGTTACCTTCTCATCTGGCTTTAAATGCATTCTATCTGCTATGTCCTTGGGAATCCGCAGCAACACAGATCCACCAGACTTCCATAAAGTTGCTTCCTTTCGCTGCACTCCCCACAATCCTTTTTGTTTGAGCTTCCTTTCAACAATTTCCATAGTCTCTTCTGGAAAGTATTCTTCACCACAGGTGGAGCAGTATTCTACATCCAAGATTCCGCATTCTACTCCTTCAATTACAACTTTTTCTTTTTTCCATTCAATTATGCTGCCACACGGGCATGGATACGGCAGTTTTTCCATTGTTTGTCTGGTTTTTATGTTGTTTTTTAAGTTTTCTTTTATCATTTTAATCACTTCAAAGAAATGAATAGTTTAAAGCCAGTTAAGAGCCACTCTCCTCTTCCTTTGTCGTAAACTTGTCTTTATATTTCTCCACAAACTATATAAGAAATGACTTGCCTTTTTATGCTATGAAAAGAGTGGTTTTTCTTCTGATACTTTTCTTTGTTATTCCTTTTGCAACTGCTGAAAACATGCAACAGACTCTTCATTTTGCTGATGCTGAGACTGGGGAAATGCTTCATGATTCTCTTGTTTCATTGACTTTAACTTCTGAAAGCGGAACTAGGAAGCATATTCTTTTCATGAAAGATGATGCACTTGTTATTTCTCTTCCTTCTGGTGCTTATGGCACAACAGCATTGTTGGATAATCCTTCAACCGATGCACCGGATTATCTTTTTACTGGCGATATTGACTTGCAAGGGGAAGCGACATTGACTTTATTTCCTGTTGCACAGATCAATGGGAATGTCTATGATGCTTCGCATACGTTAGTCAGCGGTGCTATGCTTGATATTCATTGCAATAATCTGATGACTGCTTCTTTTCCTGAAAAAACAGACAAGTATGGATCATTTGTTGCTTATGTGCCAATTGGAAAATGCGTGATTGCAGCCAGCGACAACCAATTAGTTGGCAAGAATGCTGTTACAACTGAACGCGGATTATCTTACACTGTTGACATTGTCCTTGATACTGGCAGGACAGAAAGACAATATCTTGCTTGGATTCTTGTCATATTTATTATATTTATTGCTTTATTTTTCTTAGTGAAGAAACTCGTACGCATTCCAAAAAGAAAAAAGAGTACTGATAACCGGCAGCTAACAAGCGTGCTGAAAACATTAAGCGATGCTGACCAGAAGGTTGTTCGCTATGTAAATGAACAAAGACAGACAACTTCTTCTTCCATAAGACATGCATTGAAGATCCCTAGAACATCATTGGCAAGATTATTGGAAAGATTAGAAGGGAAAAAGATTGTTGAACTGGAGAGGCATGGAAAGATGAAGAAGGTACGATTGGCAGACTGGCTTAAAAAGAAATGATTTGATTATTGGAACATTATTATTGCTTTATTTGTTGAAAGGGTTGATTTTTGACCTTTTTTCTGGATGCTGTTCCGCTGAATGTTTATATACCAGATTACTAAAGATAACTGCATGATAATAAAGGCTTGGAGGCAAGTATCATGAACATGAAGATATTATTTATAATTATGGCTGCGTTATCGCTTCTGATTCCTGCAGCATATGCAGGGGAAGGAGGGATTGGATGCAACATCAATATAGTTGATGAAGGCTACAGCGGCAGCGGCGAGTATCATATCAAAGAGGGCGACAGCGTTCATTTTCTTATAGATTGCAAAAACACTGGCACTAAAGAGTTCAAAGACATCCCTTATGTGTTTTACAATAACCAATGGGGCACTCCTACTGGAAAAGGAGCAACAAAACAGGTTGATGGAAAGTTCAGCATTGGACCATTAGGAAAGACGTCTATAAAGATTGTCATGGCATTTTACTATAAGGAAGACATCATCAATAACAAGGGATATTTTATAACTGCATTTGTCCAGGATCCTAAGAATGCTTATGGACAGTACGGATGGGGAGGAATTCCCGTAGTTGTTGATCCTCCTGATGGAGGAAAGCCAGTATGTGGAGATAAAATATGCCAGTATCCTGAGAAGGAAACTTGTCCCAAGGACTGCGGGGCAACCTATTGCGGAGACAAGGTATGCCAGTATCCGGAGGATGCGAAGACATGCCCTTCAGACTGCGGAAGCACGCCTTATTGCGGCGATGGGATTTGCTCGTATCCCGAGAACAAGGAAACATGCCCAAAGGATTGTGAAGGAAGTGGAGGGTATAGCACTTCTGCAAAACTGTATGAGAAACAAAGCGAGACATATTCGTTAGGCAAGAAGAAGTATAGGATAACTTACCAGGCAACCGTACCTTCTATGGGAGATCCTGGAGCAAATATGGCGATGTTATTGTTTGATGGAAGCAATGGCCAAGAACAGATTACTATAGGGGCTGGAGAAAAGAAATACTTAAAGGATGGACTAGTTATTTCCAGCAAAGGTGTTGTCTTTGATCCTGAAAAGAAGACTTATTATGTATATCTTGGTTTGATGTGCGATGAGAAGTGCCAAAACTCATATCCTTCAGATGGAGGATACACCAGCGATCAAGGGGGATATCAAGCACCATATAAGGTCTCTGGAAAACTGCTTCAGGGAAAGAGCGAGCTTTATGTTGTTGGTTCTAAGAAGTATGCCTTAACATTTGATTCTGTTGTGACGCCTAGCTGTATTGTTGCCCCTTGCCCAAAATTGATGGCAGGAATTAGCATTGATGGGAAAATGGGTTTGATGGATTACACACTCACTACTCCAGAAATGAGCGGCATACAGGGAGAAGGACAGAGATCAACGACTTATTTTCCAGGCGAGGACGGATTAGTCATCTACTTAAATTCTTTTGAGCCTATTGAGAATACTTACAAGATTGAATTTACTCTTCTATGCGATGAGAAGTGCCAAGGCGGGAAAGTAAGCGAGCCTGCACCTTATGTACAGTGTGATTATTCTTCAAATGATCACAATACATGCATGGAGAAATGCCAAAACTGGTGCAATATCAATGGCGGAATGGAACTTGAACCTGTCAATTGCGTGCCTTATTGCAAAGAAAAGTGCTCTAAGGAGAACTGCAAGACTGTTGTTCCTGTTACAAATCCATATGAAAATGAATGCGTACCACAATATAAAGAGTGCATTACACAGGGAAAGGATAATCAGGAATGCCAAGAAGTTCTTCGTTCTTGCCAGGAAAAGTATCAACGAAGCAATTGCGAAGAGTCATATAAGGAATGCCTTGACATTATAAAGAATGGCGGTAGTGTAGGAATATCTTGTGAAGATTCATATAAGATGTGTCTAAGACCACCAGTTGCTGTACCTTCAATGGGTGTATATCCTCCAATGGGCGTCGACAGGCCACCATCTTATGAAGGGGTTGGCCAATGCAACCAAGGATGTTATATTGACAGCGATGTGAAGAAGTGTGTTCCTGTTGGAACCCGCATGAGTGTTAAGGGAGCACCGATGTACTGCGATGTTGACGGAGCTGTCTACCAGCAGAAGAAGGATGGAGATTCTGCAGAGAATGACTATGAATGCAGGAGCAACTCTGCGAGATATGGGGTTTGTGAGAATGTAGCAGAACAAGTTGGCATCTTGCAAAAGATATTTGGATGGTTAGGAAGAATCTTTGGATAATTGGAGAAGAAAATGAATGATGCGATGAAACATATTTTTTCTGCAGCATTGTTCTTTTCTCTTTTTTTTCTTAGTGCGTGCACAACTGCTTCGAATCAGATGATGCCCCCTTTCAAGGATTTGTCTATGCAAGTTCAGGAACAACAGTCATTCCACCTTGGAAATCACAGTATCTCTGTTAATTACCTACAAGCTGAACCAAATCATCTTGTCGAAATAATGGTTGACGGCGTTACAGAAATGATTACCGTAGAAGAGCACCAAGTTTGTCCAGAAAAAAAGGCAGTAACAAAGAAAATCATTGATAAACAAGGAAATATGATCGGCGAGGAACAGACCTTTGTACAAGAGCAATGCTGGTATTCATGGAATGAGGATGATATAAACTTTCATACTTTTTTAGATTCGACAGATAATACGTTAAAACTTATGATATCTCTTCCACCGATTGAGGGCGATTTTACACTATGATCTAAGTTACTTCTACTTGACTCTTCAGATGAGTTGAGTTTTTCTCTTTTTTGTCATCTCATTGCTTTCCTTTTTCACTCAAACTGAGAATAATGTTCCTTGTCCCAATCCACCTGCTTGAGAAATTTTTTCTTCTTTTTTATCTTACTTATAAACCTTTCAAAAACCTGTAGACTGTTTTCTTTCTTTTCTGGAATGATTTTTCCGCGGGATTGTATCATAGTGTTTGACTTATTCTTACTCCTGTATAAAACTTTTGCCATTCGCAGATTTTTTTCGTTTTGGACTTACAAAATGGGTTTTCAATGTAATAGGCAATATTAAGAAACACTGAGATTGTGTATGTTTACGCAACGCTTATAGAAATTCTGCTTTCTCTTATTCCTTCTTCACCTTGAAATTGATAAGAAACATGAGCGTTATATCTTCCAGTATTTACCTCTTGCGCATATTGCACTTCAATGTTCTGCATTTTTCCTCTTCTCAAGGCTGTTGTGCTTAACCTTACTAGGTAATCAAGAATATTCCTGTGTGACAAGGGGATTTCTTCTTTTGCTACAATATTTTCTATTGGTTGCATAAAAAATCACCATTAATAAAAATAAAAAAAGAAGCAGGGTTTATTCGACCTGCTTTGTACCTACAATCTCTGGAGGCCTGTTCACGTTGATGACTGTCACCAAGATTGTCCTTGACAGTGTGAAAACACCATCTGTTGCTGTAACAGTGACTTCGTGAACACCTGCATCTGTGTATGACGCAGTCTTTGTGTTAGAGGTCATCCAGCCGCTGTACTCAAACTTGATAGGCTTGCCTGCGTCGCTTTGGGCGCTTGGGTTAAGAGTTACTGTCTCTCCTTCCTTGATTGTAACGTCCTTAGGCTCATCTACAAACCTGAAGCCAAGCTCAGGACCTATTGGAGCTGCTAGGACAGTAATCTTGATGGACTTGTATGTCGGCAATCCCCTTATGTCTGCACATTTGACTGTGATAATGTGATTACCAATGTCTTTGTTTTCTGTCTTCTTTGTGTTTGTTGTCATCCATTCACGGCCAGTGATGTCACCGTAATATGAAAGAGTGATTGGATCGTTGTCTGGATCAACACATTTAGGCTCCAAGGTTACAGTATCTCCTGCAACAACGCTCATGTCATTAAGATTGCTTAATACTGGAGGGCGGTTGCCAATAAGGACTTCAATGCAGTATGGCTTTGTGTCTGTGTACTGGCCGTCTGTAACTGAAATATCAAACTTGTATAATCCTGCATCTCCTTTCTCTGTCTTCCATAAACCCTTGCTGCCCTTGAACGGCTCTGAGAAGGAAACGTCCAATCTTCCCAATGGACCGTATGGATGGGTTGGATCAGCTTCATCTGGATCCCTGACAATTGAGTATAAATCTATTAGATCTCCTTCTGTTGCTGTGAATGGGCATGCACTGCCTTTTGGGCTTTCCAATGCCTTTGCCTTTATCTCAGGAGTCTCGCTGCAGTATTTTTTCCTGTCAAGCTCCTGTGGGGTTTTTACTGCAGGATCTGTTATACAGAAGCTCAATGGAACGTAGCATTTTCCGCCTTCATAATTGTATACGCAAGTGTTTTCAGCCTTGTTGTATTGCGTGTATGATGTAATTCCTGCCTTGGCTGCAGATTCTTTCTGCGTTGCAGTCTCTTTTTGCGTTGTTGTTTTTGTGTTGTCTGCAACATTTGGGGTTAAAGCACCCATATTGAAGTACCAAATTATGCCAATTGCTATAATGACTACAAGAACTATTGCGAGTATCATCCTTCGTTTTTCACGCGTTGTCAAGAACATTATTACTCCCCCCATGATTGTTTATTGTAAAGATAGAATGTTTAATAGACGGCGTGTCTTTTAAAGCTTTCGCTACGGGAGAGTAATCTTCATCTTTGATTAATCCTAAGTGATACTATAGATTTTAGGAATATGTTAAGGACTATCAGAATGCACAGGTATATGAGAATAGGGAGGGAAGATAATGAAACCAGCTCGTTTATAGTGTATTTCAGCAATAAAATGAGGAATACCCAGAACAATGCCAGGGATGACATAAACATGATTAAAACATACGGGGCTATTGAAAGGAATTTCCTTATTCCCAGAAGAATTGATTCCTTTAATGTCGAGGCTATTCTGCCTTCCTGCTGGAGATTATAGAAGATTGCAAGAAAATAGTAGATTATTGCTATTACTATGAGGTTGATTGTTATATTGACTGTGGCATATACTGTTGAGATTATTATAATGAACGAGAGAATTGTTGGGATTAAACATAATTGAAGGTATTTCATGGTGCTTACTTTCTTGTTGTTTATTGTTTTCCATATTAAACCTTGGAAGATTGTCCATATCAGTATTAAGATTACTGGCGTGATTATGAACAAGAAGAACATCATTGTCTGGGTTGAAGGTCCTATATTTGTAAGAATCTGCTCAAGCTGCGCATTCTGCATTGCCTTGTCTGTTGTGTTTAATATTGATTCTATGTTTGGCGACAATGATTGAAGATTTGTCAGGTACGTATGCATGCTATCTTTTAAGAGAATCATATAAAAGAGATTT
>CAYITV010000048.1:0-6577 GCA_964366285.1 Candidatus Woesearchaeota archaeon
GAATGCCGCATATCATGAAATCGACCACCATACCAAGCTAGGGAACACAATTTTAATAAAACTAGAAGAGCTTAGAATATTATGACGCAAGAAGATACCCTCTACAACGAACAGAAGAAGCTTGTCTTAGCTAGATTTAGAACATTAAATCCAGAAGGAAAAATTATGCTGGGCGGAGACAAAGAAGTAACAGTAAAAGAACTGATTAATCATATAGAGCAAGGAGATGAGTTCGGAAAGAAGATTGTCAAAGTACAAATGAAGATGCTGCAGGTCTTAGCCCACAGTGCGGAGTAAATATGACAAGAAAGTTGTTGGTGACAAGGCCTTATCATGATGTCAATACAGAATATCTCCATTCTTTTGCTAAGGATATATTAAAATTAGTAAAAACAACAAAAGATATTCATGCTACTGATCTCGAAGGTGAGAAAGCAATAAGAAGTCAAATAGAAAAGTCTCTCACGAAAGAAAATCCCAGGTTAGTGTTCTTAAATGGTCATGGTGATAAACTAACAGTTTGCGGTCATAAAGATGAAGTCATATTGGATAAAAAGAATATTAATTTAACCAAAGGAAAAATAGTTTATGCACTGGCATGCGATTGTCTTGAAGAACTAGGAGCACTTGCTGTTCAACGAGGAACTGAGGCGTTTATTGGGTATAAGGCACGATTTATGATTGTGAAAGATCCGTCAAGAAATGCCGTTCCAGATAAAGACAAAAATGCCCTTCCTTTTCGGAAGGCTTGTTCTACACTGATTACTGCTTTAGTATTTAGTAATTCAGCAGGCAAGGCAATAGAATTAACAAAACGAGAATATGAACATTCGATAAGATCATACGGAACAAGCGAAGATGATCCTTATGGCGATACCCCATTAATACGATTTGCATTAGCATGGGATCTAGAATTTCTTGGAATGGAGGGCAACCCGCACGCCTGTTTTTAGCAATCGATAAGTGTTTTGCATGTTGCCATACGGGAAATTGGATTTCACTCTTGTTTGATTCATCAGGCATCCACAATCAATTAGTGTCTTCAACCTAAACCAAAAGTCCCAATAACAACAATTTTCAAGGCTGTTATTGCCTGCGAAAGCTTTTTAACAACGCAGTTATCATATTTCAGTCATGAAATCATCAGAAGACCGTCTTCAATTAATCACAAGGAACACAGAAGAGGTGCTTGGGTTAGACGAGTTAAAACTATTTCTTGATAATGGAGAAAAATTAAAACATTACATAGGATTCGAGATCAGCGGTAAAATTCACCTCGGCACAGGCTTGATGTGCATGTCAAAAGTCAAGGATTTCATCGATGCAGGTGTTGATTGTTCTGTATTCTTGGCTGACTGGCATTCCTGGATCAATGACAAGCTTGGTGGTGATCGTGAAACTATCAAGAAAGTTGCTGTCGGTTATTTCAAGGAGGGGATGAAAGCTAGTCTGAAATGCCTCGGAGGAGATCCTGAAAAGATCAAGTTTGTCTTAGGCAGCGAGTTATACCACAACAACGACGATTATTGGGCAACCATGATAGAAGTCAGCAAAAATACCTCGCTTGGAAGGATGCAGCGTTCAATCACGATCATGGGAAGAAAGGAAGGCGAATCTGTTGATTTTGCCAAGCTAATCTATCCTCCGATGCAGGTTGCAGATATCTTTGTGCAAGAAATCAATCTTCCGCATGCCGGTCTTGACCAGAGAAAAGCTCAGGTGATTGCAAGAGATGTCGCATTGAAATTAAAAATTAAACCTCTATTAAACAAGAAAGGAGAAAAGGTCAAGCCTAAAGCTGTGCATCACCACCTGCTTCTTGGCCTGCAAAAACCATCTCTATGGCCAGTGCCAAAAGACAAATTGCAGGAACTATGGAGCTCCATGAAGATGTCAAAGAGCATTCCTGATTCTGCTATATTCATCACAGATTCTCCTGAGGAAATCCAGAGAAAATTGACTAAGGCATTCTGTCCAGAGAAAGAAATTGCATTTAATCCGGTATTGGACTGGGCGAAATCTCTCTTGTTTAGGGATAAGGATTATTCATTAAACATATCGCGCCCTGCTCAATTCGGCGACAAGGTTGCATATTCTTCTTATGCAGAATTGGAAAGAGACTATACTTCTGGCAGGCTTCATCCCATGGATCTAAAAAAAGCAGTTGCAGAAGATCTTATTACCCTGCTCGAGCCTGCAAGAAAGCACTTCAATAAGCCGGCAATTAATAAAATGAAGGAAGAAATGGAAAGATTGTTGGTTACACGGTAATTCCCAAAAAACAGAAAGTTATTTAAATAAGTAATATTACATAAATAAGTGAGGTAAGTATATGACAAATGTCACTTTAGCAGTTCCAGAAGACTTGCATAGAATAATGCAAAAGCATAAGGATATCAAGTGGAGTGAGGTAGCGCGTCAAGCTATGTGGGAAAAAGCACACAAACTAGAGCTCATGGACAAACTTCTTGCAAGAAGCGAACTGACTGAGGAGGATGCCCTAGCGATAGGACGGAAGGTCAAGCATGGTGTCGCCAAAAGGCACGGTTTGACTGCATGAATATTCTTGTTGATGCTAATAGGATTATTGCAGCTTTGATGAAAAGTAGTACAACCAGGGACATTCTCTTTGATAATGCATTTGATTTCGTTACGCCAGATTACGCGATTTCTGAGATTAATGATCACAGAAGAGAGCTGCAGGAAAAGGCAAAATTAACTGATGAGGAATTTGATATTTTGGTTGCGCTTATCTTTGAGTGCATCACTGTGCTTCCAGAATCAGTTTATGCGCGTTTTATTGATGAATGCAAAAATGAGCTTGAAGATGTTGATGATATACCATATCTTGCAGCATGTCTTGCGAGCGGCGCAGATGGTATTTGGTCGCACGATCCACATATTATCAAACAAAATAAAGTAAAAACATTTACTAACATTGACATGCTCGAGTTATCTCGTTCTGTAAAATCAGGCTAATTTTAAAAGAAGATGAAGGAAGAGATGGAAAAATTATTGGTTACACGATAACTATTCTCCAAAAAATTTTGAAGCGCTTTTGTCAAATTCGTCTGCATATTCTTCCTTGTGATTGTTCAGGTATGCTTCTAACTGTGCGATCACGACTTCTTCTGGAACGCCGTCATTCACACTCTGGAATCCTGGACTAAAGTATCCATCAGGATCCTGTATTGTTGTTATTTCTATCTTGAAATTATTCTTTCTTGTCTGTTGTTCTTTCATCTCTTTTCCCTGTATGCGTCTCAAAACGCCAGCGAAGATCGGCAGGTGCTACTGTTCTCTTCCATTCTATTTTTGTTATTATTCTTTTCATTTCTTCATAGAAATTCTTTCTCTTTAAATATCTTACTCCAGAAAATTAGGAAAATTTCCGGTTTTTGAAAAAGTTTATACGCCCCACATCGGATTCTGTTTTCTCTTTATCTCAAGAACCTCTTTGATCACGTCAATCTCATCTAGCTTAAGATACTTCTTCAGCTTCTTCAGTTTCTTGAACTCATCCTCAGTCAAATCAGAATAAAGGACATCCCCTTCCTTCAGCTGCCTTCCGACAATCACATTTGGTATTGCAATTGCAACCTCCTTGTCCTTTGGAGCAGAATCTATGTTCTTTCCATGTTCTTGTATTGTTTTTATCACAGAAAGCTTTGATCCATCCTTCTTCATCATATGCGCTTCTATAGTCAATATTCCTGCCTGGACATGCGCCCCGACAACAGCAGGATTCGACTGCCTGAACACAAATCCCTCCATCACTTTCAGCCTGAATGGATGTGTAACCTTCTCTATCTCTTTAGCCTCAAGCATCTTCAATTGCGCATTCTTCCATGCCTCATAATCCTCAATTATTTTATACACAACATCATGTGTTACCTGCTTTATGCCAGAAGCTCCCTCAAAAGCAGCAATATTGAACCCAAGAATCACCCTATAGATTGGATTTGTCTCAACCTTTGCCTCTGCAACATCCTTCTTTGTTATGTTTCCGATGGATAATTTCTTTATTGTCACATTTGCTTCTTTCAGCAGATTTGCCAATGCCTCCAGGCTTCCTATTGTATCAGCCTTTGCGATTATCCCCTCCTTTCCAGTTTCAGTGAGTATGGAATGAATCTCTCTCTGCAATTCCTTTTTTACATTTTCAACATTCTTGTCAGCAACAACTAATGGCATGCCCCCAATCGCATCCTTCAGCCCAGGTGCAATCAATTTTACCCCTGCAGCAGCATGCACCTCTTTCTGCGAAACAAGTTTCTTTGTCTTGTGATCAATCTCAAACAATGCCCTTACCTTAGTCTCAATCGCATTTGATATTGTCCCAATTACTATAGTGTCATTCACCCTTAAAGTGCCGTCATACAGCACTATGTCCAATACTGTTCCTAGCTTAGGATCTTCAGTCACTTCCAATATTGTTGCCTTTCCATGGCCTTCGACGTTTATTGTCAGTTTCTCTTCAAGGAATCTCTGCGCCAGTCCAGTCATCACCATGAGCAGTTCAGGCAGCCCCTCTCCAGTTTTGGCGCTGACAGGAACTATGCTTACCTGTTTTGTGAAGTCATCCACCCTGTCAAAGCGCTCAGCATTCAGGTTGTCCTCTCCTAGCTTTGCGACAATGCTGTAAAGTACCTTTTCCAATTCCTCCTGCACCCTTGAGGATTGGGAAGTTATGTTCTGCAAAAGCTTCTCTTGTGGATGTGCCTGCCACCCTGGAATCAAGTCAACCTTGTTCAATGCAACCACAAATGGCGTTTTATACTGCTTTAATATGGAGAGGCATTCCCTTGTCTGCTCCTTTATCCCCTCCTTGCAGTCCACAACTAAAATCGCAATGTCTGCAAGATTGCCTCCAATCTTCCTCATGTTATTGAATGCAGCATGCCCTGGGCTGTCCAAAAACAATAATCCAGGAATTGTCAATTTTCTGTTTATGTTGTCCAATAAAGGCCCGCAGTACTGCCTTATTGTGGCCAATGGAACATTGTAAGACCTTAATGACTGCGTTATCATCCCAGGTTCAGCCTTTGTTATGGAGATCCCTCTAATCCTTTCCAATATGCTCGACTTTCCATGGTCTATGTGCCCCATGAAAACCACTATAGGCTGTCTGATTGGCATGATATATCCCTTGTCTGGACTCTTTTAAACCTTTGGTAGTCATTTTTATATTACTATTATACTCGCATATGCAACAGCACAAGATTTATATATAACCATAAAGAGGGTATATACTATTGGGGGAGCAGCGATAACCTAGAAGTAAAAATCCTCATCAACATAAAAAGGAGGGGGAAGCTGTAATGGAATACCGAAAACTAATCAAATTTGGGAACAGTTCTTTTGTAATATCATTGCCTAAGGGATGGATGGAAAAAAACAACCTGAACAAGGGCGATCTTGTCTACGTGACAGAGAATGGAAATAATGAGCTGATGCTAAGCGCTCAGAATAATAATGAGCAGCGAGTCAAGCTCCAGGAAGTGACTATCAACATCGATGGCAAGAGCTTCAATGACATCAAGAGGGAAATCGTCAGCTCTTACATTAAGAATGTGCATCTGATCAATATAGAAGGCAAGAATCTGGACAAGAAAGTTCGTGAAATACGCGAATATATGGGAAATCTCATGGCCTTGGAGATTATTGAGCATAACGGCAACAGGATTGTTGCAAAGGATTTCCTGAACATGAAGAAGATATCCCTCTTCCAGACAATCAAGAAGATAGATTCAACAGTCGATGGCATGCTGCAGGATTCCCAGAAGATCTTCCATACAGATTGCTATCAAAGCCTGATGGTAAGGGATGAAGACGTTAATCGCATGGTCAACATGGTTCTCCGCGTCGGCAGGTATGCCTTAAGGAAGCCGCATCTTGTCCAAAGCGCAGGTGTCACCCCTTTTGACTTTTTCAGGTACCTTCAGGTTGCTGATCTTCTTGAAAGGATAGCAGACGAGGCAAAGCGCATAAGCAGATACCTAAGGAAAAGCGAGATGGACGATAATCTTAAGCAGAGCATCATATCGCTATACTCAGACATCTGCATGCAGTACCGCAATGTGATGGAAGCCTTCTATGCTAATGATTCCCAGAAAGCACTGGAATACGCCTCAAATGACCAGGCTTTGCGCGAGAAGTGTGATGCTTTGGCCATTGACAAGGAAAAGTGCGAATACGCCTGCGTCATAGCTGAAAAGCTGAAGACAATCAACTACTGCATCCATTCAATAGGCAGGGAGGTTTACCAGTGATTGGTAGTGGAGAAGGGTTATGGGCATAGAAAAGAAAGTTTTAATTGTTGAGAATTTGAAAGAAGGCCAAAAGCCCTTGATAGCATACTTGAGAGAAGGGACGTCTCAACCACTATTTAAAACACTAAAAATTGAAGAAAGTCCCTTAGTAGGTGGCACATCTAGCCTTCAAACATCTCGTCGCTATGATTTAGTTGTTGTTAACATGCATATTAATGGCGATCCTCTTGATGGTGTTGATGCGGCAAGAAAAAAAATTGAGTATAATGCACCTAATGATAATCACATATTGCGGCAAACAGGGT
>CAYITV010000049.1:0-6532 GCA_964366285.1 Candidatus Woesearchaeota archaeon
TTGTCTGCGAGAGTTGTTGCTGGAAAGGTTGGATGTGCAGAGCGGACGGTGTACAATTATCGGTAAGGTTTTTGGTTGGCTTTCATCGGTTTCGACCCCGAATAACAACCAGATTGGGAATATAAAGAAAGCATAAATACCAATCGCAGTTGCGGCTGGTGCCATCGTGAGACCTGCAGTGTGGCTTGGTAGGGAAACCTAAGTTCCTCGGAACAATCCAAGTTTTGCTTTTGCTCTTTAACGACGCTTTGGCTTAGCGATTGCTTTACTTCTGAATAAGGACGAGGTATAATAAGATTATGGAGACAGGCGTTCAAAATCTTCCTCTAAAGCTCTATTTCTTCAATCTGATAAGAGCTGATAAGAGCACCTATGATATTTTCATTGGGCGCACTCTTGATGATGTTATAAAAATTATAGGAACGCAGAAGGACATCTTGCATTCTAACTTTCTTGTATCGATGGAGATTGAACAGTTCATAAAAGATTCTGTGAGAAATGAAGTGAAAGAAGCGATTGTTGAAGCTGATAAAGAATATACCAAAAACAGCTCAAAGGAGCAGTTCATATTGAACACAAAACTTATTGCCGAGGAATACGTCAAGAATAAAAAAGACAAGGATGAGTTGATACGAATAATAAATTCAATAAAATTATAATAAGAGTATGACTCTCTGCTACAATTGCGGAAGAGAATTCAATTCAGAAGAAGAATTTAATGTTGTAAAAGACGGCAAGAGAAGTGATTTCGAAGAAAGAGTATTAAAACCAAAGAAAGAAGTATGCGATGACTGTGAAGAGGATATTGAGATAGAAGAAGTAATAGATAAATAACAACATGATTAAGTTTCTTATCAATTGGTACAAATTAGTAAGAGAGCCAACTCCAAGAAGTGTTCGAGAAATCCAGTCTCTTACTGATGAAGTTTTAGTTAAATTACTACAACCTGAATTGAAGGATAAGTAAAATGAATTTTGATTATCTCTTATGGCAACATTAGGAGGAAAAAGAATTGGAGCAGGAAGGAAGAAAGCAGGACGAACTGTTACCGCTGAAAAGATGCGTGAGTTCTTTGTAAACGAAGTTGCAAAGAAGATGCCAGCATTAATTGAAGCTCATATGGACCTTGCTCTTGGACATCATTATGAAAAGATGACAGAGACTGGCGTGATGAGAATTTATAAAGCGTCTCCAGAGCAAAAGGCTGGACAATATCTTTTGGATCAAGGAATTGGAAAACCGAAGGAATCAATCGAACATAGCGGAAGCATAAAAACATTAATTGTTGATTTCTAATATGCTATTCATCATTTTACTCTTTATCATTCCAGGACTACTAACTGCTGTTTTAATTGGATTGTCAATACTTGCTTTTATAGGATTTATAACTGAAATGATAATAGATATTTCTGATGGTATTATGACTATGAGTGTTAAGATGCGGAAATGGAAAAATATAGTTGGCAAAATGTTAAAAAATGGTTTAATATGAATGGTAAGAAAACAAAAAGACTAAGGAAGGAATTCAGATTAAAGATTGGCAGACATCCTATGAAAGCTCAGTATGATATTAGAGGTAATCAAGTGAGTAAAGATGAGTTTAGAATGTATAAGAAACAACATGGAAATTAAATTCGCACCAGGATTTGAAAAAAGTTGGAAGAGATTATTCTCATGCAATCCATGGTATATGATACCTAGATGGATTCGTGATGGACGGTTTGAAATTAAGATGGCTTGGCAACGAGTATTCAGAGGGTGGGACGATACTGCCTCTTGGAGCCACTGGTCTGTGAATGCAGAACAGACATCAAAGCAGATGAGGCAATTAGCAGATAATATCGTTGGATGTCCTGGAGAGTTCTTTGATGCTGATAAAGAAAAAGATGGTAACCAATGTCATCGATGGAAAGAAACATTGCATAAAATTGCTGATGGATTTGATGCTATTCTTGAGGATGATGACCTTGTTAATGCGCTCCCAGAGGAAAGAGCAGTTCTTGCAAAGAAGTTTGATGAAGGCATGGAATTGTATAAAAAATACTATCGTAATCTTTGGGACTAATATGCAGATAGACAAAAACGAACAACTCCTTTTCAAGTGCAACTGCCATGGACATATCTTTGAAGTGTTCTATGATAAAGATGATGATCAGCAGGTTTGGTTTCAATACTCAACAGAGACCGCATCGCTCTGGCAAGCCATCAAATGGTGGTGGAAAGATGGCAGATGCTGGAGTGGTGATGTGATATTGGATAAGAAGGATTTGATTGATATGAGGGATGCTTTTAATAAATATATTATATGAAATGGATTATAGGTTCAAAAGGAATAAGCAATGAAAGAGATTATACGGTTCTTATCTTTCTTTCAGTATTTGTTGGAGGATACTTAATAATTGGAATACTATTATGGCTCTTCTTGACTTCTTAACCAAGAAAGCAGAACCACTATTCGTCCAGCAAGGCACTGGAAGCGATTTGCTGACTGATTATTCTAAGCAAAGACTCCAGCAACAGAATCCGAATGCTCCAGCGAGCGAAGTAATAACGCCTCGTGCTCCGAGTGCGTTAGCATTCTTTCCGAAAGCATACAAAGAGACATGGAATAAGATTTCACCTCCTATGACTGAACCAATCGTTCCTGTGTCAAGTGGACTGTCTCTTAAGAGTCAGGAAACTATTCTTAATAGTCTACCAATCGCTGGTATGAAGAATGTTTCAGAAGCTGCTAAACAAATCGCACCATCAGTCTTCACAGGATTCCAAGACCTCTCCACCAAGCTCCTTGAAAAGCTAAAAGGACGCTCGACTGTAAGCAAGCAATTCATATCTGACTTAACCAACGACTCTGGATTGAAACAGCCAGAGAGGGATTTGATTAGGAGCACTTTGAAAGATTTTGAATCGGATTTTATTCATCTATCACTAAAGAATAATTTAGAAAGTATTAGAAAACAAGGATTAAAACCTGGTAGAACAGGTTATCAAGGACCAGGAGTATATGGTTCACCTACAATTCAACATGCTGAAAATTATGTTGGAGATATTACAAATAGTGGAGAGATTGCATTAAGACTAAAACCAGAATCAAAAACTAAATATGGAGATTATACAGGATATTTTGATGATGAGAGAATTATCGAAAAAGGAGTAAAGCCAAATGATTTGGACTTTAGTTTAGATGGAAAAAAATGGTTTGATTTGAAAACAAACAAAGAAATTCCAGATCAAATCTCTGTCCAAGACTTCGCCAATAGAGTGAAGAGTGAGTTGTTGCCGTTGAATCCAATAGAAACAATTGGTTCTCCTTCTAAAATTACAGGAGAGTATGTAAAAAATTATCCAGGTTATGAGTCAACTGGACTGTCAGATAAGTTGAAAGGACAAACCTCTCGTTATTGGGAAACTGTTTATGAGTCTCCAATAAAAACCTCTGCTGGTAGTGTTCATTCAGGTCTTCCAAAATCTGAAGGATATTTTATGCACGCAAGAAGTAGAGAAGTCATTGAGGATGGAAAGAGAATTCTAACCGAAGACGAATGGCAATCAGACCTCTTTCAGAAGGGGAGGTTGGAGAGTGAGATGCCAGCATATCACTATGCTGACGACTATCTTCCTACAACAAAGAAAAATGAATTGGCAAAAATAAAAACAAGAGCTGGAGATATTCGTCGTGCTGCAAACAAAGAGCAGTATACAGATGAATTGAAACAACTTGAGAAAAGAGAAGAGCAATTGATGTCTGAAGCAGAAACATTCAAAGGTAAAAAAATATTAGAACGTGGGTCTGAAATAACTAAACTCGAACCTTACCGTAACACATGGCACGAACGAATGGCAAGAGAACGAATAAAGTTTGCTGCTGAACACGGATATGATAAAATGAGAGTTCCTACAGGAGAAACAGCGATGAAGATTGAGGGGTTGGGGCAAGGTGCTCAGAAATGGGGGATTATTGAAAATGGAATAAATGCAGTTCCAACTCCAATGACAATTCAAAATATGAAAGTCGGTCAGAATGTAACACAGAGCGATTGGGGTGGAACTATCAGTTATATAATCACCGATGTCCTCGGAGAGGGCAAGTTCAAGGCGGTGCCGAAAGATATATGGGAAGGTTATACAAATGCTAATGCGAAAAATCCAGTAAATGATGTAGCAAAAAAGATGTATTCACCAGATGCTGTACTAGAAAGACAAAAAGAAACCTTCGACATTTCTGGCAAAGTAGACACCAACAACCCTATCTACAAGTTCTACGAAAAAGAAGTAGGAAAATATCTCAAGAATAAATATGGAGCTGAATTGATAACCGACCCACAAGGCGTGAAATGGTGGGAGGTGAATGTAGGAAAAGAACAAAAGAAATTGCCTATATTGGCATTCGGTAAATCTCAAGTAGGCGCAACAATCGGCATCGGAGCTGGTGCAGTTGGTGGAGCGGCATTGATGAGTCCTAGAACAACAACTGTTCAAGGAAATGGAGAGCCGTTGTTTACTCCGCAAGATACGATTGAGAAAGCATCTCCTAAACTTATTCCGTTACCAAAATCAACACCTCATAATACAATAGCAGGATACAATCTCGGAGGATATGCTACTTCTACAGATGCGCTTTCATTCATACGGAATACTTATGAAGTAACTCCAGACATATCAACGCCAGAAGAAGCTCAAAAAGAGATTGATAGAGTTGTCCAGATAGCTGGAAAGCCAACAGAGATAACTGGCAAGATGATTATGAGCTCTGCGAAGCGTTATGGTATCGACCAAAAGATGCTTCTTGTGTTGATACGAAAAGAAACATCATTAGGAACGAACCTTAAGACAAAGAATAATCCTGGGAATATATTAAATACAGACCAAGGTGGAAAGAAAGAATATCCAACCATGCAAGAAGGAGTTAACGCTGTCGCACGAGAATTACAAAGACGCAATCCAAGTATTAAGTAAAGGGTACACAATGATTGACTAAAGAGTCTGTAAAACTTTCTGAAATTACGCACTTCACAGAGCGTCAGCTTGAAGCTACAAAGGTTGCTGACCAATTTGGTTATGTTTTATATGGAGGAGCAGCAGGCGGTGGGAAGAGCTATTGGCTAAGATGGTATCCTATTCGTTGGCTCATTAAGAAGCATCAAGAGACTGGTTTGAAAGGAATACGATTTGGACTATTCTGTGAAGATTACCCTTCTCTCAAAGACAGACACATAAGCAAAATGCAATATGAATTTCCCACATGGCTTGGGGATTTGAAAGATGATTCAAAGCAAGGATTAGGATTTGTTCTAAAACCCGACTTCGGAGGAGGAGTTCTGGCATTAAGAAATCTAGATGACCCTTCAAAGTATTTCTCCAGTGAATTCGCAGGCATTGCTGTCGATGAGCTAACGAAGAACCACAAGGAAACATTTGACTTTCTTCGCATGCGCAAGCGGTGGCCAGGAATAGCTGATACGAAGTTTATAGCAGGAACCAATCCAGGAAGCATAGGACACGACTGGGTCAAGAGAAAGTGGATATCAAAAGAATTTGATGCGAATGAAAAAGAAGCTGGATCCTTTGCCTTTGTTCCTGCGAAAGTCTCTGACAATCCCTATCTTGATGCGAGCTATGTCTTGTCCCTTGATTCATTGCCAGAGAATCTTCGCAAGGCGTACAAAGATGGAAATTGGGACACCTTCGAAGGACAGTTCTTCACAGAATGGAATGCGAACAGACATATTGTTGAGCCATTTCCAATTCCGAATAGCTGGAAGAAGTTCAGGAGCATTGATGTGAGTGGACGCTCAGGGATAACATCATGCCACTGGTTCGCTCTTGATTGGGATGGGAATGTTTATGCATATAGAGAGCACTATAAAACAGGACTCGATGCTGATGAGCACGCTCTTGAGATTGCTCGTCTGTCGGAAGGAGAGAACTATCAATACACTGTTATTGACTCTTCAGCATTTGCAAAGATTGGCTTGCCAGAAACGATTGCTGAAGTCTATATGAGAAATGGTATTACTGGATTTGTGCCAAGTTCAAAAGAAAGGGTTATGGGATGGAACTTTATGCATCAGTATCTGCGCCATGATGAGCATATACAGCCAAAGTTAAAGGTGTTTTCTAACTGTGTTAATGCGATACGGACCATTCCGAACTTAGTACACGATGATCTTCATCCAGAGGACGTCGATACAAAAGGAGAAGACCATGCTCCTGATGAGTTCCGCTACTTTCTCCAGACCTTGCGTGATGCAAAGACCCCAGAGGGAGAGCTTCCTCATACGATGAATCATATTCAAATAAGACTTGACAATCTTAAAAAACAAAGACAGGGCTTTTCTTTTTGATAAGAATAGGGTATAATAAAAATAATGACAAAACTCATAGAAAAGTTGGAAGAGCCGAAAGAAGAAGTTGAGAAGTCTTACTCGGCAAAAGGAGAGGAATTGGTTGTTCTTAACTTAATAAAAGATCGTATCCTTAAAATGGATGATTTTCAGAAGGATGTGATGGGCAAGAACATGCAAGAGCTTT
>CAYITV010000050.1:0-6449 GCA_964366285.1 Candidatus Woesearchaeota archaeon
TTCAACAGTTTCGCGTTCTGTTATTGTATCGCTTATCCCCATGTGCTGAAAAGCAAACCTGTAGAAAAACACGATTATTATTGCTCCAGCAACAGTTGCCAATATCCACTTGAAGATGTCCGCACTCAACCCCTTTTTCCCATGAAACAAAAGCATGTTAGGATAGCCTATTCGCTTCTACATAAATCTTGCCGTCATCCCCAAGCGCTGTTTTTAGCATCATCGCAATCTTCCCCTTGGTCAGGAAGCACAATGGATTGTCATCCCCGCCAGCCCTCAGATGATCAATATAAAAGACATTTTGTGCAAATCCAAAAGGCATCACAAAAACATTCTTCCCAGGATTAGTCTCAAGATAATTCCCTAAAGTGCTGTCAATTCCAGCAAGATTGACCTCTTTGTCTGAATTATAAAAGCAAACCCTCTCCACCTTCTCAGGCAGGAATAATGTAACCTCTTTCGAGCTTCCAGCATCAAATGTATACATTGTATTTACTTCATCCTTCATCCTGAAAACAAAATCTCCCAAGTCAACATCCTCGCTTATCCCCTTCAGTCTCATCAAGCTCTTCACCCCATAACCAAGTATCAATGCAATAAGTATCAAGGCAAATATGAAGGAAAAAACCTGCATCTCAATCCCTTTCTTGTGCAGTTTCATGATGCTCACACAAAGATTGTATATTGTCCCTGGTTGCCTACAGAATCTTGGCATATCACATAGTACACGTCGCTGTCCAGGCTTGCCTCATGCATAGTGCTGTCTGGATTTGTCATCTGCACCCCGCTTCCATAGTTGAAGAATCCTGTTGTGCTGTACTCGCATGTTGAAGCCTCGTTCATCACTAATATCAACAAGCTTCCCTCAGTATACACCTGTGCAATTAATGGAGCCCCAGTGTCAGCAGACACAGTGAATGTTGTCTTGTCCTGCGCAAGGTTTCCAGCCACATCAACGCAGCTTATGTAGGCAGTGTAAGTTCCAGATGTCATGTTTGCAAATACCTGCGTGTGCACTGTGCTGTTTGTGTTGAAGAAGTCTATCGCATTTGCGGGATTATTGTCTATGAAGCTGTATCCGCATATCGCCAGTCCGCTTTGCGCACCTTTTGCTGTGATAACCTTTAATTCTGGGCTTAGTGTATATAATTGGCTGCCACTTGCCGGGCTTACGCTTGATATCTGCAGCGGGACTGTTCCAATCAATCTGTAAAAATAGCTCTCCTCATTGACATTCCTGTCTCCTTCAGGCTTGCCAGGCTGGTCCTTGCATCTGAAGTAATAATTATTCTCCTTGTTTGGTTGTATGTTATCCAATACAGTCACGCATTCATACAATCCGTAATACAAGCTGGATGTTGGAAGGCTTTGTGTTGAGCAAGTGAATGTATTAAGCATGTTTCCGAAATCCCCATCGATGTCATCCCATCTACATTCTGCAGGCTCATTTACGTACATTATGAAATACGTTGAATTAATTCCAGATGGCACATAAGCGCCGTTTGCTATTCCTGTTAGTTCAATTACTGGTGGAGTTAAGTCTGGCCCCTTCTTCACGGCGAATTTTATGTAATAATCCCTCTCGTTCTTGTTCCCATTGCCGTCCTGGCACCTTATGTACAATGTGTATTGCCCTCCATTTGTAAGCTTCAAGATTTCTTGGTTCTGCGCAAACTCGCTGGGCACAGAGAATGTTATGCTATGGTTATAATCATAAAGTCCATCCCCAAAGAAAGTTGTGATTTGGTCATACTTTACAGAATTGTTTATTCCATATTTGCATTGAGATGGCTCATTTGTCTTTATTCCAAGTGATACTGCAGTGAAAGGTTCTATCTGGGGGCTTACAATAAATCCCTCTCCAGGTTTCTCGCTTAATGTGTATCCATGTTCTAATGCGCTAGGATCTGCAGTTATGATAGGTGACGTAACATCATTTGGATGTGCATTCGCGCACATCTCATTCTTGGTTCCTGGATTTAGCAGTTTGCATGTTTGTCCAAGACTCTTGCATCTGTACTCGCTGCATTCCTTCCCGTCATTGCCGCATGACTCGCAGTCATCCCCTCCAACAGGCGCAACCCATGGCTCGCATTTGACGCTGTAAGTTATCTCATCAGTGCTTGCTAAGAACACGTCAAGCAGGTTATATATTGTCCATATCCACCCGATAGTATTAAGCCAAGCCAATGTGTTCGGCGACATTCCTAAGAGAGTTTTAGGTTGCTGAGTCACAGTTTTATCAAAAGCTTCGGTAATTATTTTACTCGATCCTTCTAATTCACTCGATATTGCCTGATCCCCAAGATTTTTAGCAAAACCATCAGCAAATTCCTTTCCCATTTTTTCCTGAAGAGTTTTCATAACGAGATCTTTACTTTCCCCACTAGCAGCCGCCAATGTTTGTTTAAGCACTGCTTCCTTAGCAGCAGCTACATTAGCCAAGTTAACAAATGAAGCGCCGCCAGCATAACCCTCTGCAATGGAATTATGTCCAAACCTAGCCAGCCATGTAGTATCAACAGGCCCAAAAAAAGATCCAGCTGCATCCCAACCAAACCTCCACCACGCTACACCAAACTCAGTACCAAAAAATCCAAGTGGCATCCAAGATCTCTTAAAAAAAGCAGAAAACTTATTGTCGTATTGGGCGCTTCCCTTAGTCGGAAAAACATTCTGTGCAAACTTTCCTAAATCACTTCCATCTAGTCTATAATCATGATTTCCACTTACACTGAATCCATGCGTCGTTCCCTTTCCTTTGATATTGACCCAAGCACCGCAATCTCCTTGTGCAACACATATAGAATTCTGTGCAAGCAGCCAGTCCTTGTTCTCGCACTCGCAGTTTGCTATGCATTTTCTCTTGCCACCCATCCATCCAAGTCCCTTCTCCTCATAAACAACCTTGCATTCAGTATTCGCTTTCTCGCATGTTGCCTTCGCATCAGCATTCGGAGTTTGTCCGCTGCTGTCATCAGTCCAGAATTTCAATCCAGGCGGAACAAAAGGCACGCATTCTCCTTGTTTGTTCGCTTTTGCCTTCGCATCAGCATCCGGATTACCCTGCGGCTTATTTCCATAAACGCTATTCCCATACCACATGCAGTCTCTTTGCTGTACATTTGCGCAGTCAAACTCATTCTTCATGTCGCTGCAGCTCTTCCACCTATTGTCTCTACACGCAGCACTCAAGAAATTCCCCTTACCAATCTTGAAAGATTCGCCAGTTGAAAACGGCGGTTGTCCAGCAACACCCTGCACGCAAATCTCTTCCCTAAAGTCCTTGCACGCTTCAGTAAGTTCTTTCCCATTTATGCACAATCTTCTGTATTGCCTGCTTCCTACAGGATCCTGCCCGTTTCCAGGCGAGCTGTCATAGGCGCACCACGTCTCTCCAAGTTTTTTAGGCGAAGAAGACGCAGGGCTGTAAGGATCTTTGGTTATATCATCTTGTCCACAGTTCACATCCATGCAAGCATAGTCGCCGAATTTAGGATCAACATTTTTGCCGGCTAATCCGCACAAGCTTCCTTGAGGATAATCACAGTTTCCGCAGTCAGCGCTGTTCACATTATTGCTGCCAGGATTGCAGCTCTGGTCCTTCTCCAGCACAAATCCATTATTATAACTCTTTACCTTGTTGCTGTCATATATGTTCTCAGGATTTCCGCAGCTGTCAAACCAATACACTGCATCGCTGTCAGCCACGCATCCAGTCTTCTGCTGTGGCGCACACTCAGTCCCCAACTGCTGGTTGCTGCAAAGCCATCCAGGATAAAAGCCAGTTTTAGGCCCAGTTTTATTTACAAATTCAGGCGTTTGCTCAGTGCAACTTTCTCTTGTTGTGAAGCCGCAGCTGCCGTCAGCATGCACGCATGCCCCTCTCTCAAAGCTTCTGCATTGGTTTATGCATTCAAGTTCGCTTGTTATCTCCTCCTTGAAAGTCATCTGCACATCTTCAAACATGCTGGTCGCTTTCTTGCATTGAAGCTGCGTCGTAAAGCTGCATTCATTGCTCAACACGCAGCATCCTTTGGTGCACTGTGGTATGTCGCAATTAGGACTTGCACTCCAGCTGCAGTTTCCTTGCAGTTCGCAGCTGAACTTCGGCGTGTTCTTGAAGCATTTCCCAGAACCCTGGTCAAATCCGCATCCCAATTTGCAGAAGCTTGTCTGCTCGCATGCAGTCGCAGCCATCAATGCTCCTTGTTTGCAGTCGCTTGCAGGTACATAATCACAATGGCTCCCAGTTATAGTTTCGCTGCAGCACACATTCTGCTCAGCATTCACCAAGCCTCCAGCTAAGAAAATCATCAAGATGCCAAAAATCAACACCAAACATTTCTGCGCAGCATTCATGTGGCTGTCGGCTCACCTTCTATAAAAAATTGGAAGACGTATGGGCTGTCCTTTGTTTGCATTATGTAAAGCTTGTCAGGATAAGGTCTTTTCTTGTCTATTATATATTCTCCCTTGTGCGCCAGCATGAAAGGCATCTGGTCAAACTCGCCAGCAGTTGCCTCAACATTCACAATCTCCTGGCTAACATCATACAGTCTTCCTAAAGGATAGTCAAAATTCTCGCTGAACTCTTCCTCAGAAACGACAACATCGCCTTTAGTCATCCGTATTGATTGCTTCATTGTAACCCTTGTTATGTCTTTTCCAATCTCCACGACAATATCCATCTGCCCGGCACTTAAGTCATATCCTCTCTTCCTGAATGATCCATAATCAATGCAAGTATCCAATCCCTTGCCGATTGCATTTGCCAATTCCTTCTGCATGTCTTCCAAAGTCAACATCCTGTTTCTGCAGTTTGGCTGTTTTTCTATGCTATAACAGAGATAGCTTACAGGAACATCCTCATAAGGCCTGAAAGTCCCTTCAGGAGTGCTCAGATATCCCCCTTGTCTTCCCAGTCTTTCTATGTATTCTGGTGCAGTCTCCTTCAGGCATTCATGCACATGCTCTTTTATGTCTGTGCTCTTCAACGACCCAGGCAGCACAATCCCAAGCTGTCCTCTTAAGAAAAATAATAATACAACAACAGCCACGATAATAATCCCAAGAATTGTAAACCCGCTTACCTGCCCTCTGCCTCTTTTTGTTTTAAAACCCATTTTTCACATCCCCTTTTCGTATATCCTCTCCTCTTGATTTATATAAAGATTGTGATTTATGTGTAAATCGTCACTCCATCCATCATATTGCCATAAGCATCCCTGCATTTCACATGATAGACCGGGCTAATCTCGCTTATCACATGCGTTGTTGTGTCAGTTCCAAAGTTCTTTCCCTGGTCAAAAGCAAATCCCGGATTGCCAGTGTCATAGACGCACGTGCTCGTCTCATCAGTTATTACATACATCAATCCTCCGCTTAAGTATATTTGTGTTATCTTTGGCGCAGATGTATCCACATCAACATCAAAAACTATCAAGGTATTTGCATCGTTTCCAGCAACATCCCCGCACTCAACATAATATTTATATTGTCCTCTCAAAAGTTCTGTCAATGTTTGTGTATGCACTGCTCCGCCGGTGTTGAAAAACTCTAATAATCCGAATCCATAATTCTGGTCTTTGTAAGAGCATCTTGCCTTTCCGCTCTCAGCGCCCTCGCTTGTGATAACATTTAATGTCACATTACTGTAATAGATTTTTCCGCTTGGTCCGCTCTGTGCAATCTTAAGCTGGTTGCTTCCCTTTAATAATAATGGATAGCCTTGCTGCATCTGGTTTCCTGCCGTGTCAATGCATCTTATGTAATATGTTGTCTGCTGTCCAGCTCCTTGAGCAATTCCAGTGAATATTCCCCCGCACGAAAAGCTCCATCCAAATGTCATATTCAATTCCGGCCCTCCAGAATTTCCGCATATGAATTTCTGCTCATTCGCTACGCTGCTGTTGTCCAAATCAGTATTCTTGTTCCACCAGCATTCTGATGCAGGCTCATTCAGGCCTATCCATATTTCAGTGCTTGTAACATTTGCTTGCATATACACCCCGCTCGGTATGCTAGTTTCCTCAATCACAGGCGCAGTCAGATCAGGTTCATTCTTTGTTGAGAATTGTATTGTGTATTCCTGTATATTCTTGTTTCCGTTCACATCAGTGCATCTCACATAGAAGGTGTAATCCACTCCTCCAGGCAGGCCCATTGTTAAATTAAAGCTGTTGCTGAACAAGCTTGTCCCAAAGAAATGCGCCATCTCATCATAGGAATTTGTATGCACGTCATCCCACTTGCATTGCGCTACTTCATCAGTCTTTATCCCAAAGCTGAACTTCTTCCAATAGTCTAATTTTGGTTGTATTAAGTATCCTGTTCCAGTAGGCTGTGCATTATATCCTGGGGTCAATATCTCATTCCATGGGCTTATCACAGGCGGCATCACATCATTTGGCTGCTTTGACACGCACTCTTCATTTCCAGTTCCTGCA
>CAYITV010000051.1:0-6417 GCA_964366285.1 Candidatus Woesearchaeota archaeon
TCCCGCAAGAGGAAGTAGAAGTCAATGTCTTTTTTTAAATCGGGAAGAGAAGAAGCAACGACAGTGGCGCGTTTTTTAGGCACCCCTGGCACCTCCTTGATCTTCTTCTTGCCATGCAGGTGCTGCAATAATTCAAGCAATACAATGTCGTGCGCATTGATCAGTCTTTTTATTATGTTCTTTATTATGTCAACTGTTCTTGTATACTTCAAAGTAACATAGATGCTGTGGTCAGCCCTTTTCAGCTCTTCCTTCGCTCCTTCAACCAAGTCGTCCGTCATAAACTGCATAAACCTTGTTCACCTTGTCAAGAAACATCTTTGCTTGCGCAATGTATTGTTTCATCTTCTCAATTGTGATCATCCTCAATTTGTAAGTCTGCGATGCTATCACATATTTGTCTCTTCTTGAAAACTCTACAGGACTCTCCCGTCTGTTCTGTATTAGTTCTGTTACATCACTGATCATCGTGCACGCATCTTCTCCAATGCCGTAACGCCGAGCTGTATTCTCCCTAAAGATGCGGAACTGCAGGCTGAATTCGCTCGGAAACACTGATATACGCTTGTATGCTGCATCATAATAAATCAAGGCCGCAACCCCATTCTTCAATGCTGAATGCAGATGCTCCAGGGCAGTTGCCATCAGCTTGTTGTCTTTAAGAACTGGATAAGTAACATAAATGAGGTGATCTGCTGTTTTAAATGCCTTGTTAGCCTCCGCTACGTATGCCCTGAATTTCTCCATATATGCACTATATACAACATTTATTTAAATATTATGATAGATGGAGCTTGCTTATATACTTTTCCGAAGAAATTAAATAAGTCTAAGAATCCTGCAATGCCAATATAGCCTCTGCAATGTCCCCTTTATGCTCAATTAAGGCCTCTTTTGCCTTTTTTTCGCTTACTTTTGCCTGTGAAGCTACAGTTTTGACATCCTCTTCTTTTATGTCACCCACGCCAGCTTCAACCTCCTCAACCTCTCCGATTATTTGGAAGGTTTCCTGCCCCATGGCCTTTACCTTGCTGACCTGTGGGTTTTTGATGATTAAATCTTTGTCAGCGCATTTGATTATCACTTCAGAAGCATCTATCTGCTCCTGCTTTATGCCCATCTGTTTCATCGCCTTCTCAAGCATCTTTGGATTCATTCCTGGAAACATAAATAAAAAGAAAAGCAAAGAGTATATAAATATGGCGGAAAATAAATTCAGTAAGAAGAGGTAACGCATGAGAATATGGCTTGCAGTTCTCAGTATGATCATCCTGGTAGTTGCTATCCTAACAATCAAGATGACAATCTGGGAAAGTACAAAAGAAGAAAAACAGCCGCAAGAAACTCCCCGGCAACCTGCACAACCAACACTCCCGCGCGCAGCACCACCATCCACACCGTCGCCAGATGTGGAACAATTCTTCCCTCTTGGCACTAACACAAAATTAGGCAAGCAGGTACTCTGGATGCATCCAAACAAGTATGATGATTCCTGGGTTAATGATGCAAGCCAATGGGATACTGTCGCAGACGCTCTTGATGTTTTCGGTTTCTTCTTTATACAAGTTGACAAAGCTAATGGAGATGCATTCGAAAAAAAGCTCCTCAAGCAAAAGGGAATCCGCATCAGCATAGAAGTCGGCGGGCTCAGGCCATTCCAGTGCGATGGCACAACATTCTTCAACCAAATCGACAAGCCAGTCTTCGATAAGCTGGTCAATGGCGGTCACAAGAATTTCATCGTCTCTTTGGATGCTCCATTCACCTACACTGTGCAAGATGGTTTCCATTCGCAGTGCGCGCAGCTCTTTGCATCCGGAGACAATGCCAAGTTTAGCGCATCAGGATGCGACCCAAAGACTACTATGCAGTGCAGCTACACTGTTTCGCAGGTTGCAGACGAGCTTATTGAGTACCTTGCCCTCTTTGCAAAGAACTATCCTCATGCAGAAATCGGTTGGATCGAGCCATTGCCGCTCCTAAGATTCAGCAGCTACCCCTCGGAAAAGCCTCCAATCGATGGCAAATCATTCCCTGACTTCAAGCAGATAGTCGATGTTTTAATGCAGAAGATTGCTGCATACAATGCTGCTAATGATCCAGATATCAAGCTCAGCTTTTTCCATTCAGACTCTTACTTCACCGGCATGATGGTGCCAATTATCCAAAACACGTATGATTCATGGGCCAAGCACATTGCCGCTTCCAATTATCTCAGGACAAAAGGCCTTCGCTTCGGGATTCTCTTGAATGATTACCGTAAAACCCTGCCGACCCAGGCAGAAAAGGACAAGGCTTTTTCAGAAGGGGTTTTGAACTACTACGACTGCTGGCATGCAAAAGGCGGAACCTTAGATGATGTGGTCGTCGAATCATGGGTAGGAGATCATCCCTCGCTTGGCGTTCCAGAGGAAAAAACATACACGTTCACCAACCTCATGACAAAGCTCATCCAGCGCATGCTCGACCAAAACTACGCGCCAAAGTGTGACGCGCAAAAAATCATCCAAGATATCCTTGATATGCCTGCAGAGTCCCCTAAAAATTCCAGGAATCAGTAAAAAATATAAGAAAGACAATGCTTCGTTTTTCAATGCTTTTAAAAATCAATCCTGAATTCAAGCCCATGGTTCTTAAATCCCAATCTGGTATAAAGTTCATGCACCTTTGGTTTTTCATGCCTGCTGGTGCAGATTAGCTTGTAACATCCGCGAACACGCGCCTCTTCAATCAATCTCTGGACAAGCTCAGATCCAGCTCCTTGGCCGCGAAGCGATTCTTCAACATGCACATCCTCCATGAAGCCAAAAGGCTCTTCGTGTAGATCATTGCGAAGGATATAGAGATAAACTCTGGCTATTTCTTTTCCGTCTCTGTGGGAAGACAGGCGAATTCCATGATAACCACTAAGATCCTGAACAGAGATTGTCATAAAATCAAAATATCAAGCCATTCTTTAAAAAATTTGCGAAAAAAGACGCACAATCCTTAAATAGCTCATTATCAACGCCAGTTATATGTCATGGTCTTTAAATAAAAAGGATGGCGAGCCTCTTCCTCCACTCAAATTCTCAAATGGTAAAACCCAGGAGGATGTTGTCAATGAAATCATACAAGCAATCAAGGAAGGCCATAAAGTTATCTTTCTCCACGGAATGTGCGGAACTGGAAAGTCTGCCATCGCCCTAAATCTAGCAAAAGAACTCGGCAGGGCATCTATAGTAGTCCCAGTCAAGTATCTTCAAAAGCAGTATGAGGAAGATTACACGAACAAGCTCATTGTCATGAATGATAAGAAGCCGCTCTCAATAGCAATCCTTACAGGCAGGAATAATCATCATTGCCTTTATAACAAGACATCAACAGCAGACGACAGGTTATTGCCATGCAGCATAGAAATAAGGAAGGAAAATATCGATCTTCTCAAGGTCTATATAAAAAACAATCCGTTCGTCGATGAGGAAGATTTCAAAACCATAGATGACATCAGGAGATTCTCAGTTGCTCCTGCATGCGAATACTGGTCCCCTATTCTCCCAAAGGATATCTTCTCCAATTATCCACTGACAGACGCTTCAAGGCACGACTATCAAGGATTGAACAACAGAATATTCACTATCTTCCAAAGAAAGCCGGGCTGCTCTTATTACCAGCAGTTCCACGCATACAAGGATGCAGATGTAATCATCTTCAATTCAAAGAAATATGAATTGGAGACAATGATGGACAGGAAGCCATCTACAGAAGTGGAAATCATAGATGAATGCGATGAATTTCTAGATAGTTTAGGCAATGAAAGAAAAATCAGTCTGTCCTACCTTGATCACAAGCTGTCCATTCTTATAGATCAATGCAAGGACCAAAATATGAGGTATTTGCTGTTGGAATTGCAAACAACAACATCCTCTCTCCTCAAGAGTCGCTGGTTAAATGAGATGATAGAAACAAAGGAAATTCTTAAGATCCAGGATACTAAGGTTTATGATCTTCTAAATCTCTTCATCAAGAACGAGCAGTTATTAATCTACGAGGAATTAGAGCAATACTTCCTTGCTGCAAAGAACTTCGATGGCATGTTCGATTCAACTTATCTGACATTCTCAAGATCGTCTAAAGGCGGCATAATGGCATCAATAGTCAACATCAATCTTGAAAAAAAGCTCAATGATTTCATAAGGAAGAACAAGGTCTTCGTCATGATGTCCGGCACAATCCACTCAGCAAAGGTATTGAAGGAAATCTTCGGCATCTCAGATTTCAAGGTAATAGAGGCAGAGACAAATCATCAGGGAAGAATCATCCGCTCCCACACAAAGCAGGAAAGGAACTTCCGCTACAGGAATTTCGAGTCAGGAAAGGTCACAAGAGAGGACTACTTAAGGGCATTGGACGCATCAATCTCAGCAGCTCCCCTCCCGGCACTGGTCCAGATCAACAGTTTCTCAGATCTGCCAACACAAGAAGAAAAAGAAAAATATAATCTGTCCACAATGCCCAGGGAAAAGCTGGAGCAGCAGCAGGAAAAATACAAGAAAGGCGAGTTGCTCCAGTGGTTCAAGGAGGGAAAGATCAAGATTCTTTATTCAACAAGATGCAACCGCGGCGTTGATTTCCCTGGAGAGATGTGCAAGTCAATCATCTTCACAAAATATCCATTCCCTTCAATGTCATCGATATTTTGGCGCGTGTTGAAGGAATCACAGCCTGAAAGCTTCATGGATTTCTATTTCGACAAGGCAAGGCGTGAATTCCTGCAGAGGATTTACCGCGGCCTGCGCTCTAAAGACGATGAGATAACATTGTTAAGCCCGGATATCCAGGTGCTTAAGGCAAAGATAGAATGATTACTTGAACATGAAATGCAGTGCCAGTTCAATTATTGCAACAACCACTATTATTCCTATCACAGTGCTTGGTTTTATCTCAATCCTTGTCTTGTAATCCTCAGAGTATCTTACTAATCCCCCGCCTGATTGTGGTAGTTGGATCCTGTCTGCCATGCTAAAACCTATGGAAAACAACTTTAAAAGCCTTTCTAACAGCCAAAGATAGATTTAAATACGAGAAAAGAATTTATCTCTGCTAGATATGGCACCAAAAAAGGGGTGGGGTTCCATCTTTAGTGGTATTGGAAATATTTTCTCTGCAATAGGTACTAAAATTGGCAATGCTGTCCACGCAAAAGGCGAAAAGATGCATGGTACCGGACTAGGGAGTTACCATAAAGGTGTAGGCGAGGGATTAAGGGAATATCATCGTGGTATTGGTGAAGGTTACAAAGCAGAAGCAGAGGGAATCAGGTTTCATCGTGGGCATGCTGAAAGACTCAGCGGCGAATACAAAGCGCTTCATCACATTGAGGACAAACTTGAGCATGCAAAAGGCGAAAATGTTTCTGTAAAAAGAGACGATCTTGCAGGTATTTTAAGGCTTGGACCGAATGATCAAGCAGATGAATTACAAAATTACCTTACTGGAACAAGAGGGAATATTGTTCATGTGCCTATAAGTGTGTTAAAAGATGCCATCTCAAGCGCAGAAAGATATGTCCCGCACAAAAAGAAACCATACCATTCACCTCTCGAAGAAATAGCATATGGACGCGCAGCAGCAGTCACCCTCTTCGCTCTCGCATTGGTCCTATTGATGCCACTATCAATTACAGGTTTTGCAATAGCAGGTAACTTAGGAAATTCTATTAGTTACATTGAATTCATAGGAGTTCTTACCTTGCTAGGCGCACTTTATCTGTTCAGTAGAAGAAGGTAAAGCACAAAGAAGCAACAACAAATAACCTGAATGTGAAGATAAAAATTTATTCTTGAGGCAGGCTTTCTTCTAGTTTAGTATGCCACGCTTGTCTCTTCTCCAAAATATGCTTCTGCTCAAGATGGAGAAGTTTCTGTCTCTGGATTTCCGAAAGCATGAAATTTCTGTATTCCTCTGGAGATTGCTTCTCTGGAAAGGCAGGTACAGCATGAGCACAGTCGTGTTGTATCATCTGGTCAATCTTGCCAGTGAGATAATCCTTTAAAGGAACGTGCTCTGGAGTCGGCGGTTGCCATTCATTCGCTCCACACTGACGTGACAGGTAATCCCGCAGAGTTTTGGCTGTTCGTTCTAAAGTGGCAGCGTATTGCTCAAGACGCATGTCATAAGATGAACGTGCTTCCTGCACGAGATCAGAAGGTTGAAGACGATTGAGCCTTTCTGTTTCAGCTTCCAATTTGGAAACATTCTTGTCAAGGTTAGATATGCGTTCACCAAGCTCCCTAACATCTAAAGGATCATGGCCAGAATCAACAAGATATGACTGAACATTGCTTAATACTAAATCACGAAAACCCATATCATTTTCTGATGGCATGCACATCAATATGAAGAATATCTTTATAAAGCTTTCGTTTTGCAACAACT
>CAYITV010000052.1:0-6189 GCA_964366285.1 Candidatus Woesearchaeota archaeon
TCGTATCACCATGGAAACAAAACAGGGAAAGATTGAAACATTGAAAGACTATGCTTTTGTCATAGAGAAGGTATTGTAAGATGCAGCAGAAAGCCAGCCTTGTTCAAGAGAACCCGATGAGAATGATAAAGATCGAGAAAATTACGCTCAACATAGGCACTGGTATGCCTGGAGAGAAATTGGAAAAAGCCCTTAAGTTGCTGCAGAAGATATCCCAAAGCAAGCCAGTCTCTACAAAGACAAAGAAAAGAATCCCGACATGGGGTGTAAGGCCTGGTCTTGAGATCGGGGCAAAGGTAACAATCCGCGGAAAGAAGGCAGAAGAAATATTGTCCAGGTTGCTAAAATCAAGATCAGACATTCTGGCGTCTTCGAAGTTCGACAATGCAGGCAATCTTGCCTTTGGCATCCCGGAATACATCGAGATTCCAGGTGTCGAGTATGATTCATCAATAGGTATTATCGGTCTTGAGGTTGCAGTCACATTGATGCGCCCTGGATTTCGCATCCGCCACAGGTCAAGGAAAAGGCTCAGCATTCCAAAAAGCCATGCCATCACTAAGGAGGAAGCCATTAGCTTCATGAAAGAGAAGTTCAATGTAAAGGTGGAATAAAATGACAACAAGCAGCTATGTGAAGATACTGAAGCAATTGAAGAGCAAGCCTGCTAAGTATGAAAAATTCAAGAAGCACAATGCCCCTATAAAAAGGACATGCGGCAGCGCTTTAAGAAAATGCCGAAGATGCGGCAGGACGCATGCTCACATACAGAAATATGGGCTGCATCTCTGCAGGCAGTGCTTCAGGGACATCGCGCCAGGAATAGGATTCAAGAAATATAGTTAGGAGAAAAAAATGTTGACTGACCCGCTAGCAAATGTGATGAACACAATCATGAACGCTCAGAAGAAGGGAAAGAGCGACTGCATAGTTTCGCCAGTGTCAGAAACAATCAAGAAAATTCTTGGGTTGATGCAGCAGCACCTTTACATAGGAAAATTCGAGATAATCGACCAGAAGGTTCTTCCATACATCAAGATTAATCTTGTAGGAACGCTGAACAAATGCGCAGTCATCAAGCCTCGCTTCTCTGTCAAGAAGGATGGCTATGAAAAATTCGAGAAAAGATACCTCCCAGCAAAAAACATAGGATTCATTATAGTATCCACATCAAAAGGCATGATAACTCATTATGATGCTAAGGAAAAAGGCTTGGGAGGGTCATTAATAGCGTACTTCTACTGATATGAAACCAGTCCAGCCTCCAAGGAAGATAGAAGAAACAATCACAATACCTCAGGGTATAGAAGTTGTTTTGGATAACAGGAAAATAATAGTCAGGGGAAAATTAGGCACTATCGAACGCATGATCACAAGCCAGCATATAAAATTCAAGAAGCAAGACAACATGATCATTATCACTTCGCCCTCAGATCTGAGAAAATACAAGCGTTTATTCTACACAATAAAATCGCACATAATGAACATGATCGAGGGAGTCCAGCAGTTATTTGCATACAAGATTAAAATCTGCTCCTGCCACTTCCCCATAACAGTCAAGATAGAAGGCAATAATGTCATCATCTCAAACTTCCTTGGAGAGAAAATCCCGAGAAAATCAAAAATCCTGCCGAATGTTGCAGTCAAGATCGACAAGGATGTTATCACAGTTCAGTCATTTGATCTTGAGGCAGCTGGTCAGACAGCAGCCAATCTTGAAGTGGCAACAAGCGTTGGCAAACGCGATCGCAGGGTCTTTCAGGATGGGTGCCACATCACTGAAAAGCCAGGAAGGGTGTTCGCATGACTGTGTCCAAGGAATTATTGGAGATGCGGAACGAGCTTAAAAAGAAAAAGCCTGAATTTATAAGACAAGATTATCAAAAAACGCTGCGCTTGAAGAGGAATTGGCGCCACCCTGAAGGAATGCACTCAAAGATGCGCTTGAAGCTGAGAGGCAACCGCCGCCAGCCATCAATAGGATTCTCTTCTCCTAATGCAGTAAAAAATCTTACTCCTCTTGGCTACAAGGTTATCATTGTTCACAATGTGTCTCAATTAACCAAGATAAATGAACCAATTACCATAGCATCTGACGTGGGAATGAAGAAACGCATTGAAATTGCAAAAAAGGCAAAGGAAAAAAAGCTTCTTGTCCTTAACATCAAAGATTTGGATAAGTTTATCGCAGATGCTGAAGCTAAGATTAAACAAAGAAAAGAATCAAAGAAATCCAAGCTCTCAAGGAAAGAAAAGCTGAAGCAGGAAAGAATCAAGAAGGCAGAAGAGAAAGAAGCTGCAAAGAAGGAAGAGACCCCGGAAGAGAAAGAAAAACGTGAGAAAGAAGAAAAAAGAAAAATATTGGAGCAGAAAAAATGAGGCTCACCTCACAGCGCAGGATTGCAGCACAGGTATTGAAATGTGGCAAGGGCAGGGTCTGGTTTGATCAGAGCAGGTTGGAAGAGATAAAGCAGGCAATCACAAAATCAGACATTCGTCATCTTATAAATGACCGGGCAATACAGAAAAGGCCGAAACTCTCAATCTCGCATGGTCGTTTCAGGAAAAGTCTTGTCCAAAAGAGAAAAGGCCGCCAACATGGCATGGGATCAAGAAAGGGAAAGAAAACAGCCCGCCATCCTCCTAAGAGGGATTGGATATTCAGGATCCGCATCCAGCGTTCCTTCTTAAAACTCTTGTGTGACAAGAAGCTGATTAATACCGATGTTTACCATATGCTTTATAAAAAGGCAAAAGGAGGATTCTTCAGGAGCAAAAGGCATATTAAACTTTATTTGGAGGAGCATAAATTAGCCAACAATGAAAGTCAAAAGAAGACGCGGCCTTCTCAAAAGAAGGCATAGAGAAGGTAAAACCAATTACCAGAAAAGGCTGAGGATGATATCATCTAGCCTGCCTCGTCTGATAGTTAGGAAATCATTGAAAAATGTACTTGTTCAGCTGATAGAGTACACCCCTACAGGTGATAAGGTAATGATAACAGCGTCTACAAAAGAACTTGAAAAGAATTATGGCTGGAAGCAGGCAAAAAGAAACACTCCAGCAGCTTATCTCACAGGCTACATCTTGGGGAAAAAAGCACAAAAAAAGAACATTAAAAAAGCAATATGCGACACAGGTCTGCACACAATGAGCAAGGGATCAATCCTCTTTTCATGCGTAAAGGGCGCAGTTGATGCTGGATTGGATGTTCCGCATTCAGATGATCTCTTTCCATCGCAGGATAGAATAGATGGCAAGCATCTTAAAAATCCTGTTTCGCTGAAAGAAATAAAAACAAAGATTGAATCAGCACTTAAAAAATGACAACAGAGCAAGTTAAGCCGGAGATTGTTGAAGAGAAAGTAGCAGCAGCGCCAGAGCAAAAAGCCTACTCAAGGGAAAAACCGTTTGACAAGGAAGCATGGCAGCCAAAAACAGCGCTCGGAAAAAAAGTCAAGCTTGGAGAGATCAAGGAGATCGATTCGATTCTTGATAATGGCATGCGCATCATGGAAGCTGGTATTGTTGATTCTTTGGTCCAAAATCTTCAGGTTGATATGATATCTGTTGGCCAGTCAAAAGGAAAGTTTGGCGGTGGAAAGAGAAGCATATGGCGTCAGACTCAGAAAAAAACAGCTGAGGGAAACAAGCCAAAATTCTCCGCTGTCGCAGTTGTAGGCAATAGGGATGGATATGTAGGCATGGGTTTGGGAAAAGCAAAAGAGACTGTTCCTGCAAGGGAAAAAGCTGTTCGCCAGGCAAAAATTAGCATAATCAAGATTAGAAGGGGATGCGGCTCATGGGAATGCGGTTGCGGCAGTCCGCATTCAATTCCATTCAAGGTTAAAGGAAAATGCGGCTCTGTGAGCATCGAGCTTGTGCCGGCTCCAAAAGGAACAGGCATATGCGCAGAGAAGGAATGCAGCAAGATACTAAGCTTGGCAGGCATAAAAGACATATACGCAAACACGTATCACAGCACAAGGACAAAACTAAATTTAATCAAGGCATGCGTTGATGCTTTGACAAAGCTTTCTTTAATGAAGGTGCAGGAAAGCCAGATTAAAATGCTGGGCATAAAGGAAGGTAACAAATGATCTCGCAGCCTCAAAATAAAGAAACAGTATCACAGCCAATTCCTCAGAAGAAAGCAAGAGTTGCCATCATAAGAATAAAAGGAAAGCCAGGATTAAAAGTAGACATAAGAAAAACATTGGAATTATTGACTCTATACAAGAAATATCATTGTGTTGTAGTTCCAAACACTCCCGCATACATGGGCATGCTTAATGTTGTCAAGAACACAGCTACCTGGGGAGAAATAGACGAGGAAACCTTCCGCTCTTTGCTTGAGAAGCGCGGGCGTTTGCCAGGCAAGATGCCGTTGACAGAATCTTACCTAAAGGAAAAAATCAATATGACCCTTTCAGAATTTGCAAAGAAGTTCATGGAATTCAAGGCAGAATTAAAGGACGTTCCAGGGCTTAAAACATTCTTCAAGCTAAGCCCGCCAAGAAAAGGGTTTGAGCAGAAGGGCATCAAGGCCCAGTATTCCATGGGCGGAGTGTTAGGCTACAGGAAAAACAAGATAAATGATCTCTTGCAAAGGATGGTTTAGCATGACAGTCAAGCACAGGAAGAAGAACACCCGGCAGCGTGGAAAGACAACATACGGCTTCGGCAGCATGAAGAAGCATCGCGGTGCAGGAAACCGCGGCGGTCGCGGTATGGCTGGCTCTGGAAAGCGCGCCGACCAGATCAAGACATGGATATACAAGGAATTCGGCCATGAATACTTTGGCAAGCACGGCTTCACAAGGCCCCAGTCAACGCAGAAGCATGAACTAATCATCAACATAGAAAATCTTCCAGATCAGGACACAATCAATCTTACAGAGAAGGGTTACACAAAGCTTCTTTCAAAAGGCTCGCCAAAAAGAAAACATCACATAATTGTTGTAGCATGTTCCAAGAAGGCAAGGGAAAAGATAGAAAAAGCAGGAGGGAAGATAGAGCTTCCGCAGTAAAATGGGATTCTTCGAAAAGTTCTTGGAGTTTCTTCCTGAGGTAAGGAAGCCTACAGAAAAACGCCTTTCATTTAGTGTCAAGCTAAAATGGACTCTCATAATACTTGTTGCTTTCTTTGTGTTGTCAGTTATTCCATTGTTTGGTCTTGGTGACAATGCGCTTGCGCAGTTTGAATCGCTCTCAGTCATCTTAGGTGCCAGCTTCGGTTCAATACTCTCATTGGGTATCGGCCCTATTGTCACAGCATCCATTGTCCTGCAGTTGTTGGTCGGTTCTGGAATACTAAAAATAGACACAACATCAAAGGAAGGCCGCGCCTACTTCCAGGGCTTGAACAAGGTCATGACAATCTTCTTTATAATATTCGAATCAGCAATTTACGTGTTCATGGGTGGCCTTGCACCTGCTCAGTCATTGGCAGGCACAGCATCTTATGTCCAATACCAGCTCTTTCTAGTCTTTCAATTGTTTATCGGAGGAATGCTTGTCTTGTACATGGATGAAGTTGTGAGCAAGTATGGCTTTGGTTCTGGAATATCCTTGTTCATCGCAGCAGGAGTTTCAGCTTCTCTGTTCATTCGCGCATTCTCTCCATTGACAAGTGCAGGAACTCTGGCCTTGGGAACTGGCCAGGCGCCGGTAGGCCAGGTTTGGGTTCTGTTCACATCATTGATAGGCAGCAATCCTATAGGTGCTGCCTTGGCATTGTCAGCCATAGTGGCAACAGTGGTTGTCTTTGCGCTTTCAGTATATGGCCAGGCAATGAAGATTGAGATTCCATTGTCTTTTGGCCGTGTCCGCGGCCACGGAATCAGATGGCCTCTAAGATTCTTGTACACCTCAAACATTCCTGTTATCTTGACAGCAGCCCTGCTTGCTAACTTCCAGCTCTGGGCAAGATTATTGGAAAAATGGGGCCATCCATTATTGGGAACATATGTCGGCAACACTCCAGCATCAGGCTTCGTTCTATGGATTACTCCTCCTAATCTGCTTCAAGGCATCATCACAGGCTCCTTAAGGTGGCTTGATTTTGCGCACGGTTCTGTATACGCAATCTTCTTGATTGGAGGTGCTGTATTATTCTCAATATTCTGGGTGCAGACATCTGGCATGGACGCAGCCTCGCAGGCAAAACAGATCTTGGCATCAGGCTTG
>CAYITV010000053.1:0-6140 GCA_964366285.1 Candidatus Woesearchaeota archaeon
CAAAATATCATTTGTATACCATCCAGGCGGTTGATTCGGCGGGGCATCGATGTAAAATTTTAGGTATATTGTAAGGTTGCCGGTAATGTTTGCTGCAAGAACATTGTCAGCATACTGGGTGGTTAAATTGCTTTTATGTACTGCAGGAACAGTCGAATCAACAAGACTATAACTTATTTTCTCGTTCTGAAGCGTGATGTTGCCTGTGCCAGTCGTTAAATCCCCGCTGCCTTTCATGAATACACTGATAAATCTGTTGCTGGACACATTTATCCAATAAGAAGTTCCGCCAGGATCATTGTTGCCATACGCAGAAAGATTGACTGCGGGAAGATTAACAATGTCGAAATAAGGGCCGAACAGCAATGCTGGTGAAGGCGATATGTCAACAATGCTCAAGTTAGGGCGGTGATATCCGACGCCTGGCGGGGATTCCATTCCAAATGAGGATGAGAATGGAGCAGGATTTTCTAAGCCGATTTCTTGTTGCCTCGGTAGTCTTGATGCAAACGCATTATAACTGCCGTAAAATTCATAGGTGGCAGACGCTAATATGAAAAAGCCGACAATCAATAAGAGAAAGTCGTGTCGCGTCATCTTAGTCTTCTCCTCGCATCTTTGCCATTCAATTTCTTTAGCGCCCTGTGATGCACCGTCCATATGTTCCGCTCGTCTCTCTTCAGCAGCTCTCCAATCTCATGGTAAGTCAGCTCTTCTTTCTCATGTAAATGCCATACAACAGCCTCAAAGATAGTAAGCGAACTTGAAGCAAATAAAGAAATTGGCAGTGTAATCTTGTTTTTCATTAAGGGGCGTTTCTTCACGGCAGCATCACATTACACACATTGTATGTAATATATAAATCTTGCCAGTACACACATTGTATGTATTAACCGCTCTTTATCCTCTTCATCATGAAGAAAAACGTGATGATTATTAGTATTATCAGCAAAGTCACGATCATGCTCCTGTATGGTATTGCCGGCATCTTCAATCTCTCAAAGAAGTCTGATATGTCATCTTGCGTAGTAGATGGTTTCTCTATTGTCGGGACTGGATAAGATGGTTTATACCCGCCTTGGTTCTGTGGAGGTTCATTATTGGAATCTCCTTTGTCTTCTTCTGGAGGTTCCGGTTCATCAGGCGGTTCATTTGGTTCTGTAGTAGTGCTGCCAGTCAAGGCAAATCTCAGTGTTACAGTCTCATATCCAAGTCCGGATGCATCAATTGTTATGTCATCAACACCATCAACATCCATGTCCACATAAACAGTCTTGTCATACACATCCAGGCTTCCAATGTTCGGATAGATGTCCAATCCAGTCCTTCCATTCTGATAATCAATGCTCGTTACAGTTGTGACATATATAGTCTTAGGACTTGTTATAGGAGGCAAATCATGAATCCATACCTCCCAATTTGGCTGCAGGGTATAAGTCACAGTTGATTCATTTGCAGTATGCCAATGGAAGATATAATCTGTACCTTCACCTCCGCCGCTTCCGCCTCCCCCTCCAGACGATTGATCCTCGATGTCAACGGTGTTTGACTGCTTCGTCTGCCCATAAGTCTCCCCATCATGCGGAGTCACTGTGCAGTACCACTCATCTCCTACAAGCGTCATGTCATCTATGATCTTGTTATATCCCAAGCCGAAATTCTCTTTTATCTGCGCATATGTTATTGGGAAGTCATATATCCTTGCTTCATCAATATAGCCCTCGAAGTAATTATAGCTCGCTCCAACCAATCCCCTGCCAATCTTCAATGCATCATTGCTCTCTTCCAGGTAATTTGCGCAGTTTCCTGCCGCGCAGTTGGCATTCTGAAGTATTGAGTTTATGTACACCTCGGGCGCGCTTCCATAAGGCTTTACAATGACCATATGATAATATTGCCCAATTTGCAGGTTCGAGCTTGTGGTTGCATACACATTTACAGTGCTTCCCCCGGTGTCAAACAAGAACTCAAGCTCATCAGTATTCGCTCCGCTTCCAGTTCTTATTTCATAATTCATGTCATTGACTCCTGCAGCATCCGTGCTTTTAGTTATCAGTGGCATATTGTCCCCAAGAGCATCAAACTTCACCCAGAACTCTGCAGTGAAGTCATATATGAGGTCAAGGCTGTCATCGTCTGGCACATTGATATAATCATTCACTCCATCAAATCTGTAAGCCCCGCCAATCTTCCCACCACTGCCGTCAAACACCGCACCAGAAACAACCCCGTCATTGTCATAGCCACTGAAGTCATCAGTGCTTGTGCCAAAATTATTCTGCGTCTCAAATGGAAGATAAACTACATTCAACGGCAGGTCATCAAGCACAAATGCATAAACCTCTCTGACTGCATCCCCATCAGCATCCTGGGTGTTTTGATGCAGGCAGGTTAGGTTCTCGTTGTCCAGTCCAAGGCTGCTGGGTGTTGACAATGTTGGATTATTATGCGTGGGTGCAGAATTGACGACATCAATTGTGTTTGAGATTTCGCGCACCCCGCCCTCAAATCCGTCATGCGGCGTTACTGCACAGCTTATCTGCTGCCCCTTCTTCATCATTGTATTGTCCATCACAGAATATTGCTTGTTGTAATGATTGTTTATCTGCCCCTGTGTCAAAATGTGATTGTATACCATTACTTCATCAAGTTCAGCAAAAGACAGGCTGAATAGGTTATATGTATTTTTTCCTATATAAATATCATCATCATTTGTCAAATTCCCAATTGTATCTCCATTTATATCTCTTACAAGCTGCGACGAAGCTAGCTGTCCATTCACATACATTCTCGCATCTCCATTCCTATCTACTGTAACAGCAATATGATTCAGAATAACATTCAAAAGCGAAGATGAGGCAGATACCTGGAAGCTGCCTTCTGGGTCTCTGATCTTAAAGATTATAAGGTTGCTTGATCCATCAACGTAGAAATCATAGCCAGGCGCATTTGTAACATCCCCTTTTGAGATGATAGAGAAAGCTCCCTGATTTAATACGCCAGCAAACCATGCCTCTATCGTAAAATTTGTGGAATTATCAAAATCCAAGACAGAGTTATCAGCAACTGATATTGCATCATCCTGCGTGTTAAAGAAATAGCTGTTTCCTATTGCACCATAATCCAACAAGAAAGTTCCGCCCAAAACTGTGCCATCGTTTCCATAGCCGCTGTAATCTCTGGTTATCGAGTTTTGATCATCCTCAAAAGGCAAGAATAAAATGTTTGTTTCTCCAAGGTTTAATGTGAAAGTTGTTAGGTTTCTTACAGATCCTGCCTCAAAGTCATAAGTTCCTTGTGCCAGGCAGGTATAATCATCGCTGCTCACGTTCAATCCGCTTGTTGAATAAATCAATGGTTGGTCTTGCGTAGGCGCTTGATTGTCCATGATGATTATAGAATTGCTCTCGTTAGAAGCGCCGATGTAATATCCGTCAGTCGGCACAGTTACGCATTTCCACGTCTCGCCGGCAGATGTTTCAGAATCATCAATCACATTATAATTCAGCTTGGAATGGCTGTTAATCTGCATTGACGTTAATACCTTATCAAACATCATCAGTTGGTCTATTGTCCCGCTGAAGTATCCCGGATTTCCGAATGCTAGAACCTCCGTGTTTATGTCCCCGCCCACAGACAGTCCATCTATGGGATCATACATTACTGCAGGGCCGGCAGATGTGTTTACAAGCATCCCGTTCAGATACAAAAGAAGCATCCCATTCAGCCCGTCATAGACCCCGGTTAGGTGATAATACTCATTCAATTGAAGTATCGATGCAGGAAATGTAACCATAAAAAGACCTGTTGCAGCGCTGTCATTTCGCACAGCAAAAAATATGTTCCCGTTTCCATCATTGGTTCCTAATGAGTATCCCCTCTGCCATCCTCCCTCTGCTGCAATCACAGAGTAATCAGAATTGTCAGTCATGTTTACCCAAGCCTCAAATGTTGCTTCTAATGACAGATCTAAAACACTGCTTCTGTTGATGAAATCATCAACCCCGTCAAACTTGTATGCCCCGCCGATCTTTCCCTCGTCAAGCCCGACCCAGATAGGCGCCACATAATCAACGCCTCCGCCCAAAGTTCCATTGAATTCATTCCCACTAAAATCTTTTAATGCATCCATGTCCGCAGTGCTTGTGTTTACGTCAAATGAATAGCTGAGGAGCGTGTAGTTGACATCATCAGTAATGAATTGGTAATTTGTGATTACTGTATCGCCATCAGCATCAAATGTTCCCAAAGCGTTGCAGGTAAGGTCGTCGTATGTTGTATTGAATAACGTTGCAGCTGTCAATAATGCAGCATCTTGTGTTGGAGGTGTTGGATTATCAATTCCATAGCCGCTGAATCCAGGCACAGTGAATACAACCTTTCCATCCCTATAAGACAAAAGCCTGCAGTCATTGCACGTCTCAATCATTCCAGTGTTTGTGTACCTGATAATTGAGCTCACTCCAGGAAAATAAGGGACATTGTAAAGCGTTATTCTTGCTTGAGCCCTTCTAAAATCAGCAAAGCGGTCTGCTGCGCTGTCTATGTATGCTTTGTTGTAAGTTATCTCGACATCCCTGAAGTCAGAAGCATATAAATCCGGAACATCGACAGGTGTAATGAAGAATATCTCTCCATATTGGTTGCCTAGTTGTATTAATCTTCCATCCGGTGCAAATCGCCCAGACAGTCCATAACTAGCAATATTTTTAGATGTGACCGGCATACTAAGTGATACTAAAGGACCGACATCAGGCGTTGATGGCGATCCAGTTCCAGGAACTTTAAAAAGATAAGCATGCAATGGCAAATAAGGTGCTACAAAAATAGCATAAATTGCAACTAGTATTAAAAGAAAGATGATGACGTCCTTCCTTCTTTTCGTATTGCGATTTTTGGTTCTTCGCATTCATGTCCTCTTTTTTGAAGATTTAGTCAAAATATGTGTAAATAAGTCTCCAGCAGAATATTTAAACATTTCTTAGCCTTGATTAATAGGTTTTGCCCGTTTTCAAGGTCATGCCAGCACCATAAGTGTTGTCCTTGCCAGCATCATTGCTTCCATTCTTAGAAAAGTTCGGTCCAGTATATCCTTGCTGACTGCTAATTGTTGGTTTAAGGTTCTGCCCGCAACTGCAAGTAACAACCAACCCCTTGCCAATATAGCCCATTCCAACAGCTTCATGTACAAGGCTAGGTTCTTTGGGAATATCAATTTGGTGCATATTAGGCTGTGCTGCATCATCAGTTGGAACAGCATTGGTTTGTTTGTTCTGTTGTTCGATTATTTCTCTTGCGAGAAGTCCATCATCAAATGAATCGGCACTAATCTCTCTTCCATTTACTTGCACGCTTCGGATTGAAAAGTTGTTGCAATCCCTTGCGTGTTCTCTAACTTCCGGCAGGTTCATAATAATTCTAAACTGGTCAGCATTATTTCTTACAGTTCTTTCCAATCCGCCTGATTTCTGTTTAATTCTTTGGGCCATATCTTTCTGCAGCAGGTATTCATTTGTCATAAAAAAACACCAGATATTTGATTTATATGCTCTAGAATATATAAAGATTGTGGTAAGTATTTTAAAGCTAAGAAATAGGCTTTGCATATGGAAAATATCCTAATAAAAAAGCAGTCAGAAACAAACCCAATTTATGGATGTTCACCTGAAAAAAGATCAGTCGAAAAGCTGATTGAATATGGTGTGGTAAATATAAACAAGGTTCAAGGTCCAACATCCCATCAAGTATCAGATTACATAAAAAAGATTCTCAACATAGACAAAGCTGGCCACAGCGGTACTTTAGATCCAAACGTTACAGGAGTACTTGTTATAGCAGTTGCAAAAGCAACAAGAATTGTCAATATTCTTCTCAAATCCAACAAGGAGTACATTGCCTTAATGCACCTCCACAAGAAAGTTCCAGAAACAGAATTGATTGCTGTCATGAAATCTTTCACAGGCGAGATTAAGCAGACTCCTCCAAGAAAAAGTGCTGTAAAGCGCGAAGAAAGGAAGCGTACGATACACGAACTGCAAATTTTGGAGATCCAGGATCAGGATGTATTATTCAGAGTATCTTGCCAAGCAGGAACCTACATCAGAACGCTAATCCATCAAATAGGATTAAAACTTAACACA
>CAYITV010000054.1:0-6088 GCA_964366285.1 Candidatus Woesearchaeota archaeon
CTGGAGTTCAGACGTGTGCTCTTCCGATCTGACGCGCCGAAAACCTTTGCCCTGAATAAGCAAGACAATTTCCCATTCACCAATCAGGATGGTTGGTTTAACAAATGGCCTATCTTCACTTCCACCCCAGTAACTCAGGCAACGGTAGGACAACCCTATGTGTATGATGCTGATGCAGTGGATCCAAATAATGATCCGTTTTTCTTTACCCTGTTGACAAGCCCTCAAGGTATGACTATTGACCAGACAACGGGTTTGATAACCTGGCCCTCTCCCTCCACAACATCTTCAATCTCACCACCATCAACAACAGGCCAAATTACAAGAAGGGAAATCACCTTTTCCCCTGTTCCTGTCGTCGTGGAAGCCAAGGACAGCAATGGTGGATCAAGAACACAAAACTGGCAGATTGAAATGAGCGCCGGCACGCAAGGCAGCTGCCCTGTTGGGATGACCTGTTAAACTCCTTTTTTGCACCATAATGCTTAAATAGATAGGTTGCACTACATTTTCTAGAGTTTTAACATTATATCTTGAAAAAGGGGAAGGCTTTTGTATCAAAAATACATCATTAAAAAGGGGAAGAGAATAGGGCCTTATTACTACGATAGCATTAGATTGAAGAATGGCAAGATTAAAACAGTATACCTTGGCAGAAATCCTCCCAGAGAGGAAGCAAAGCCGGTAATTGAGATAAAACCACACACAGAGACACCATTGGGCGGTCATCATCGTCTCTACTTGATAGCGCTTCTTCTATTTGTTATTTTGGGATTTTTCTTTTTCAGGCCGGAGGGCATAACGCAAGATGGTGGCTTTTACATCAAAACGATATTTCCCGCAGCTGGAAAAAATCTTCTCACTGGATTTGCAGTAAATGACATTGCTTTAGGCAATGAAACAAACCAAACCCAAGCAGCATCTACCATCATCAAAGAAATCAATCTTATTGTCCAAGAGAGCAGCCTCTATCAACTCACTCTTCCTGAAGGGCGGGAGCTTATTTCATTAAAGGCTTCTGGCAGTGTAATAGGAGATGGAATTGCATCTGTCTATGTCGAAAACAAAAAAACAATCTTGTACACAAATGCACAACAACAAAAAGAAAAGAAAGGCGGTTTGCTTACTGGATTTGCAATTCTTTTAGATGGCAATCAATTAACTGTTGTTGATGAAAATGGAAAAGACATAAAACCAGCAGTCACAACAGACAACACGACAAATACCACAGTAATAACTTTCCAAAATAAGAATATCGAGACAATAAAACTAAAAGAATTAAGCGGCACATCCCTTGTCTATACTGATAAACCCGAAGTTATTGAACCGGAAAATCTCAAATTCGAGAGAACATTTGCTGTAGATACAACTAATATCCTCTTCTCGGAAGCAGAATTCTCAACAACGGCAGCAGCCCCAATGCTTTTAACATGTTCTTTCTGGGACAGCAAAGCACAGATCTGCCTCGGCACATGGGAAAAAGTAAAGGATCTGATTATTGGAGAAAAATACAGCTCTAGTTTATGGGCTGGATCAACAGCATTTGCTGAAGCCTCGCCAAGAGAAGGTTCAAGCCTGACAGGCGGGGCTGTAACAGACATACCACCAGAAGAAAATCAGACCATTAATCCAGAAAACACAACAAACATGACTGATTCTGTAGTGCAACCATCATATCAGTTCTTTGATGAATGCCATGACACATGCAATATAAGCATAAAACAGAATGATATCAGGTTTATCATAGAATTAGAGAATGTGAAGCTCAATCTTTCTGCATTGCAATTAACCTTTGCATATGACAACACGACCAACACATCTGAGCTTGCAAATTTGATTACTTTTGCTCCTATGGAGAAACCCAAAGAGATAAAAGATATCAAAACACTGTACCTTGAAAAACTCAATTTTTCCAATGAAAATGCTGGTTTTTTGCTGGAAGAAAAGCCAAGCACCAAGGAAAAAACGATTGACAGGCTTCTTGATCCAAGAGCAGAGAAGGGGGCTGACTGGGTGAGAATATGCGATTCTGGCAATTGCATTCATGATGTCTATGCTGCGCCGATTAATATCCTTGATACTGACGGCAAATACAAGCCTTTAACCGAGGTTGTGAGCGTCATTCCAATAAATGGGGACACATTTAAGGTAAGGTGGTTTGACAACGAGGTCAACATCACTTTTGAGGGCGCCCAGCTTGTGAAAACAAGGGTCAAACACAAGGGAAGCGAATATGAATGGATTTACCAGTATAATTACACCTCTGATCGTGCTATTCCTATATCAAAGGTCAGCGCTAACAAGCCCCTAAGGGTAGAAGGATTAGGTGTGGCACTTGATAATGTAAGAATAGGGTTTGATGATGCTCTTGAGTATGGATTTGATGTTGCAGATATTGAGCTGGATAAAAATACCCATGCATTCGCTCTCATGAAGAACCTAACTGAAACGAATACGCAATTCGGAGAGATAATCGAAATCGATCCAACAATCACTTTAAGCGCTGTAAATATCACTGTAGATGCGGGTGTCAGAAAAATAAATTCAACATTTGCATCAGTATTCAGCGGCACGGCAACAATAAATGTAGGAATCGGCGGATGCATTGGCGCTGATGAATTTTACCGTGCTTTTATTGACTTTAATACAACTTCAATTGATGATGATTCTGTGATAACACAAACTAACCTTACGCTCTCTTTTGGCGTGGTTGATGATGACAACAATGACGTCAATATCACCCAACTAGACCAACAAGGTCGCTTGTACCAACCAACGAACGAAGGCAGAGAACTTCTTTTTAATGATACTGCTGGTCCAGTGTTCGTGAATGCTGTTTTAGTAGGACATGCAACACAAACTTTTGTTCTTGGTGCAAGCGCTACTGCGCAGTTGCAGAGCAATCTTACGAATGAAACTTTTCAGGTAGGAATCAGAAACAGCGAACTTGGCCAAGCCAGCAATCCTTTATGCAGCATCCCCCCAAAAGATAGAACACAGAGCATTTTTAATTCATCAGAAAATACTGTTGGCGGAAAACCAATTTTGACAGTAACATACAGCCTATCTCCGCCTGAAGTTACACTCAATTCTCCAGCTAATTTTACAATATTCAACGAATTAGGCAACATTATCTTAAATGCAACCTTTATTGACAACAATGACCCTATGATAAAGGAGGCAGTATTCTTCGGAGCAAACGGAACAGTGCCCGCAGATTCTGATATCTTATCTATTCAATACAATATTGCCAACGGCACAACAGCAGCATATAACTGGACTGTACCTGTGATAAAGAAAGAGGGTGGGACTACACTTTTATTGCTGCATTTTGATAATCGTTCCGTTTATGGAGAGAACACTACTATTGTTAATGATTATTCGAATTACAACTTCGATGGGGTTGTTGCTGGCGGACCTGTCTTCAATTGGACAAGATCAATGCTAGGAGGAGCTTATCGCTTCCCGGCAGCTGGAAACATCAGCTTCGGGGACCAAGATGCGCTTATTGGCTTCAACAAGACATACATGTTCTGGATATTGCCTGAATCGGTGAGCGGAACACAAACACTGGCAGATAAACTAAATACCGGAGCATCGACAGGATTGAGAATAGATGCAACTAATTCTGAGAGTGGCGGGAAGGCAAATATCGCAGTTACATCAGACAGCCAGACAATAACTGCTACAGACATATTGACTCAAAACAAGTACACGCATGTTGCCATTACAATAGACACTACTGGTGCAACTTCTGTTTATAAGGATGGAGTCCTGTATACTACTGGAAGCTTTACCGGCATGAGCGCAAATAACGTTATTTTTATCCTTGGGCAAACATCCAGTCTAACACAAAGCTTCACTGGTCTGCTTGATGAGCTTGTCATTGTGAACAAGACACTTTCTGCAAATGAGGTCCAAGATGCAGCCAGGCTGCCAAGCGGCACATATTATTGGAATGTCAATACAACGGACGGAAGCTTATACAACTCTTCTGTTAATTGGGAATTAATTGTCAATTTAAGCAGCGTACCAACAATAGCATTGAATTATCCTCCAAATAATACTAATTTTGTTGATATTGCCGGAGGAATGTTGGGAAACATAACACTTAATGCAACTGTCAATGATCCAATAGCATCGGATTTATTGACTGTTGAGTTCTATGGCAGAAATGCAACAGCTCCAACCACCGAAAACTTGTTGTTCAAGGGAGAATCTGTAACACCAAATACAACTGTTCAGTATAACTGGACATCGATGCCTGTGCAAAACCAATCTGATCTGCTGATGCTGCTGCATTTCGATAAAATGGCTTCTTATGGCGAAAATAGTACTTATGTTTATGACTTCACAGGATTAGGGAATAATGGCACTGTTCCACCGCAGTCTATAGATGATACAGCGGTTAATAAGACAATTGGCAAATTTGGAGGAGGATATTTTTCTAACTCTTCAAATCAAAATGATCGTGTGCGCTTTACTGATAAGGATGATGTAATGGACTTTTTCGGCAGCAAAACATACACTGCATGGGTAAAACCATTGAACTATCCCACTAATGGATTAGGCAGGGGGATAATCTCCAAGTTAGATACTTCTATAGGTGCGAGTAATGGTTTTCAGATAGGGCAGTATAATAGATCATTAGAAATCATGAGCAATGGCACCAACTATAGAATTAAAATACCTGATTTCTTCTCTGAAAAAGTCGGTGAGTTTGTGCACATTGCAGTTGTCCTGCTGGAAAATACAACTATGGACACATATCGTGACGGCATACTTTTTAATACCACCACCTTGCCAAAGCCCGCCCTCAATAATCAACTACTTACAATTGGAAGGCAGGCCAACGGACTCGGCGGGCAATTATGGGCATTCAACGGCACCATCGACGAGGTGGCAATATTCAATAGATCATTAAGTTCAAATGACATATTGGATTTGTACCGTTTGAGAGGTGGGACTTACTTCTGGTATGGGAATGTCAGCGACGGGCGCAGTGTGAACAGCTCTGAGACGAGGATGTTTACAATCACAAGAAACAACTTGCCCAGCTTGAGCGGAGTCAGCATTGGTCCTGTTTCTGCAAACACGACAGACATCTTAAACTGCACATTTACAGTGAGTGATCAAGACGCTGGAGATGCACTCAGGGCAAACATAACGTTTTATAATGGAACCTTGACTGTGGCTGTGTATAACAATACTGTTGCCAATGGCGTACTAGCTTCGCAAGGTGCAACAACTGGCATTCAAGCGCATTACGAAAACTGGACCTGCGGTATTGTGCCTTTTGACGGAACAGCCACTGGAAACCCTGTTAATTCATCTAATTTGACTATTGTAAACAGCGTTCCATCCATACCAGCATTAGTAACTCCTGCAGACAATAATGTAACAATAGACACAACACCTTTCTTTAACTGGACATCAAAGGATGCTGATAATGATCCTATAAATTATACATTGAACATAACATGCCTGACTAACGCAGGAGCTTTCTGCGGCGCTGGAGAGGACAATAGGCTGATAAATCTAACTTCACTGGCACAGGCCATAGACGGGTCAGCAACAGGAAACTACACAACCACAGATGACTTTGACTTCTTTTTGGATGATGGATACAGGTATAACTGGACTGTAATGGCTACTGACGGGGCAAATAGTTCCGCATTTGCACAACCACGCAACATAACTTTCGTAGTTGTGGTTGACATAAACCTTTCGCGTTTGTCAATAGACTTTGGAAGTCTTGGACTAAATGCCAATGATGATACTACAGATGGAACGCCTCTGCCTATAAAGATAGACAACATAGGAAATGCATTTGTGAATGTCACGATATCTGCTAATAATTTCCTTTTCACAACACAGAGCGCAGCATCTAACTATTACAGATTCAGGGTAAATGACTCTGTTGATGGAGGACAGGCAGTTGTTCCGTTCAGCTCAACTTCACAGACGACATTTGCGCAGATGACAACGACGAACATAAGCGCTATTGTTAAATTCAATGAGACTGCAACTGCAAACATAGACATAAACATAACAGTTCCATCTGATGAACCGTCTGGATTAAAAAGCT
>CAYITV010000055.1:0-6081 GCA_964366285.1 Candidatus Woesearchaeota archaeon
GTACTAAAATTTCCTATAGGAAAAAAGAGTGACATTGTTGGTATACCCAAGCTAATTCTCAATGCAAAAGATCATGATATCTTAGCATCTTGTTTGAGAGGCATAGTAGACACTGATTTCTATGTGAGAATTAAACCAAACGGATATAGGCAAATGTATGGCTATTTCAGTTCAAAAAATCTAATTGAAGATTTATCCATCTTGTTAAAAAAACTAAAAATAGGGCATACTACAGTTTTTAATGCAAAAAAATTTGATAAGAGAAGTAATAGAAACTATAAAATGCACCATATTTACATTTCAGGCCATAAAAGATTTAATGAATATGTCGCAAAAGCAGGTTTTAGTAATGAAAAAAATATTAAAAAAATAAATGGGCCCGAGGCGATTTGAACGCCCGACCCCCAGCTCGCCTAGATACCCCTTCTCAAGTTGCGAAGGAGCGTCGTATAAGACCTGCACATCAATATTGATTTGGTGCTCTAACCAGGCTGAGCTACGGGCCCTTGACATAAAAAGAAAGTCTCATGTTTTTAAATCTTATGTAAATATTGCAACAACCCATTCCCATAATCGTACAAAGAATCCTTTCTCCGCAGTTTCCACAATAGAAGGCTGTTCAACAATCACGCAATCAGCAGGACAAGAATCTATCTCTTCATCACAAATCCCATTCCCGCATTTGTTTTGTACAATCGCAGGTTCTTCTTCTTTTATCTTTATAAACTTGCAGTCAGCAGGGCAGTTCATGTACCCTTCATCATGATCGCATTTCTTATTCCCGCATTTTCCTTCCTCAGTTGCAACTGCAGTGAAATCCTCAGCAGCAAATACGATCTTTACATCTGCAAGCGACTGTGACAAAGGATATTCAATAGTCATCCTGTCAGGATTATGATTATCCTTCTCTATATATACTCCATATCTGCTCATCGCCTTGGTCTTGCTGTTGTCAGTCTCAATGCTCAGGCTATTCTGGCTGTTCAATGTTAAGTCAACATCATTCCCATTCTTGACAATTCCAATGGTTATCACTTCATCAGCATTGTTCTCATCAAATTGGCTTGCTTGTGTAGTCAATGTCATGTCAAAGTCATTTCCAGGATTAACGCTGCTTCCAAGATCGATAATCGCTCCTCCTTTGGCAACAATCTTCACCTCGCTTCCATCAGCATCTCCATCGCTGTCAAGATCAACAGCCAAGGAATAATCCGGCGCTCCGCCTATATACGCCTTGTAAGTATGACCAGAAACAATTAAATCTCCGCTTGCATCCGTGCCTTCAGTTCCGCTGTAGCTGACTGATTTTCCGCCTTCAGCAGCTTCATCAAAGTGTATTGTTTTTGATGTCGTGTCTATGCTGTCATATCTTGCGATATTTGTTGCTCCAGTATGGTCATTCTCGCTTGTCAGGATTAAGTAATCGCCATTTTTGATGATATAATTACTGCTGCTAGTTCCTTCAATGAAATGAACGCTATGCCCGCCGTCTGAGATAGCCAAGCTTCCGCCGTTGTTCTGCGCAATGCCCAATGTGTAAGGCTGTCCCTTGTTGTTTGCAAATTTCAGGTTGTACTGGCTGTTTCCAGATGGATCAAATGTTATCATGCTTGTTCCGCTGTTCTTCAATCCATCATAAACAATGTCCCATGACCCCAAGAACGCGCCAGGAGCATCTATATATTCTCTAGCTCCATGTCCCGGAGCGATGTACAAGTCTCCCCCGCCAACATCAGGCTGCAGTCTATATGCAATGCTCAGTATCTTATAATCACTGCCGGAAGTGCTGCCTTTTATCTTCACCAATCCCTCTCCAAAAGATTGTCCATCAATTTTTACTCCAGCTGTGAAGCTGTCATCAGATGCATCATCTTTCAGTATCAATGTCCTTGCAGATAAAAACAACTTCACAAAATCAATCCCTTCTGCTGATTCATGTATGAAGATGTCTCCGATGCCTATTATCACGCCATTAAATAACATAGTATCGCCTTCGCCTAATTGCTTGCTCATCTTTCCATCTATATTCAAGGTTACTTTGCGCTGCATGTCATCGATGTTCAACGCCTCAATAATATATTCCTTGCCGCCAATTGTGTATGTCTTGGTTTCTCCCTCAGATATCATGTCATTATAGTCTCCGCCAACCAGCCTCATAGTCACAACATTCCCATTCTTCTCAGCATCAGCAATCGTATAATCTCTCCCAAGAATTATGATGGATTCATCATCAATATCCTCTAATTTGTTCCCGTCTATGGAGCTCTGCAGTCCATCCTCAAAATCAATCTCATACTCAAACAGATAGTCGCTGTCCTCGAAGTATAGATAATCCCCAACATCATCATCCTCATTTTCAGCGAAGCTTATCTTTCCAGTTGTCAAACTATTCCCAAAGCGGAGATATTGGTCAAATTCAGTTATTCCATCCTTCGTTGACAACATCCCTCCGCGCAGCGCGTCTATCTCATCCTCAGTCAAGGCGCTCTGCACATCCCCAAGATATTCATTGATCTCCACTTGGTCGCCGCTTGTTCCGAACGTGAATTCTTCTCCTCCGCTCGGAGTTTTAGTTTTAATCTCTTCAGCAGCGCATCTGCCGTCATCGCATCCATTTGGGCATGTCAAGAAAGTAAATTTCATCTCTCCATCTTTGCATATAAACTCCTGCACAACATCGTTGACGCATGAGTCCCAAGCCTCATACCCCCCGCCTACAGTTACCTTCCCCTTGTAATGGATGTTGTCTCCATCCCCGTCTATGCACTGCTTTGTGGCATACCCGATATAAGATGGCTGATAAGCGCTGAAAGCAATAAGTAGTATCATTACTCCCAGCAACAGAACATTCGTCTCGCGTGAGTCCATGTGCACCACTTTTTCACTAAAACAGTAGTATAGGGACTATATAAATTTTGAGGAAAAAAATAAGAGAAAAAAGAAAAAAATAGAGATAAAAAAGTTTTATCTTCTTCGTCTTGATGATCTTCGTGATGAAGATGATGCTACTTTTCTTCGTCGTGCTACCATTTCTAACACCTCCGTTTTCCTAAATAGGATGTCATTTAAACAGCCCTTTTCATTTAAATAGTTTTCTATGTTTCAACGAGGATGTTTTTCAGAAAGAATCACATTGAAAAAAATTTGATTTAGTTTTTCCGCCAAAACAAAACCTTTTTATCTTTAGTTGATGCCATCACTCCTATGCTAATCGGAATTGTTGGCAAGCCGTCATGCGGAAAAAGCACGATGTTCAAGGCCATGACATTGGCAGATGTTGCTATAGCAAGCTACCCTTTCACAACCATAAAGCCAAACGAGGGCATCGGCTACATAAAGATTGACTGCATTGACAAAGAGTTCAACGTAAAATGCAGCCCAAGAGAAGGCTATTGCATCAACCATAAAAGGTTCGTGGCAGTTAAATTAATCGATGTCGCAGGATTAGTCCCAGGCGCTCATGAAGGAAAGGGATTGGGATTGTCATTCCTTGACGATTTGAACCAAGCAGATGTTCTTATTCACGTTGTTGACGCTTCAGGTTCAATAAACGAAAAGGGCGAGTCAGTCGAGCCAGGATCTTATGATCCGATAAATGATATCTCATTCCTGGAGCGCGAGTTGGATTACTGGTATCTATCAATCCTCAAGAAAGGATGGGATAAGTTGTCGCACGGAGCATCAGCTGAAAAGCAGAGCATCATCAAGGTCATAGCAAAGCAGATGTCAGGATTGAAAGTAACAGAAGATCATGTCAAGCAGTCAATAAAGGAAGTCCCGGAAAATTTCTCCCAGTGGAAAGAGCAGGATCTTTTGACATTAAGCTCATCATTAAGAAAATTATCAAAGCCTATGATAATAGCAGCCAACAAGTCAGATCTTCAGCCGTCAGAATCAAACATAGGAAGGTTGAAAGAGAAGTTCAAAGATTTAACAATAATTCCCTGCTCTGGCGATGCGGAGCTTGCCCTGAGGGAAGCTGCAAAAAAGGACGTTATTGATTACATTCCAGGAGATTCTTCATTTAAGATAAAGGGAAATCCTACAGAACAGCAAAAGAAAGCCCTGACATTTATCCAGGAAAAAGTGCTCGACATTTGGGGCTCCACAGGAGTCCAGCAGGTTCTGAATTCAGCAGTTTTGGATCTGCTTCAGTACATAGCCATCTTTCCAGGTGGAATTAACAAGCTTACAGATCAATACGGCAATGTTCTTCCTGATTGCTTCCTATTGCCGAGAAATTCAACAGCACTTGACTTCGCAAATAAGATTCACACAGATCTAGGAAAGAATTTCGTCAAGGCAGTTGATGTCAAGACAAAGAAAGTAGTAGGCAAAGACCATGTTCTTAATCACAGGGATGTTATAGAGATAGTTACAAAAAAATGATCAGCTGTGAACATTAAATCGTAGTTCTACAATTTTTCCATTAGTAGTCAATGATCTAAGGACATACTCGCCAGGCATATATGCATTTTTGCTTATGGTTATTGGTATTATTTTATCGTTTTCACATTCTGTCCAATCACTTCGTCCAGGACAAATATAAACCTGTTGTTTCTTCACTCCATCAGAGTCATAGATTCCGCCACGCCTTAACGCTCCAGTGCCATCATCCTGCGGATAATATTCTACTATCAACTTACCACCTCTTTTGATGTTATTTTGATCAGTATAAAAAACAGGGCTAGTAGATGTATCAGGCCTGTTATCTATTTCAATGAATCTCGAAGTCACCAATACCCTCTCCTTCACAGCAAAACCGCTTATTTCATCACTGCCATTAAAGGCAAAAAATGAAAGCAGCAGGATGGTGATTGCCAATAGTAAAACAATCTTGTTTCGCATGCAATATTAGAATTGGGTGCAGTATAAAAATCTTCTGCAATCTGTAATCTCTTACTTTGCAAGAGTCGCGTAAGCGCAGAACGTTGTACCCTTTGTAGGACCATCTCGTATAGTTGCAAAATAACATCCACCAGTCCTTTTACTCTTATTAAGTTCGCACATTATTTGTGCCCTCACAGAATCAACAATCTTGCAGCTTTTCAATCCAAAAAAGTTGCTTGTTGTTTTGCATAAGCTTTTGTCTAGATCTAAAGTGTTTCTTTTGAAAGTCGTCATTTCTATTCTAGCCATTTGTGGAATCCCGCGAATCTTGTCAACAGGTCTTGCCGTGTTGCAAATCCTTGCATCATTAACGCCAGTAAGATCAACAGGTTTCGCTGGTTCGCTTCTAGCCCCGCGTGCAACAGCCATCCCGCTCAAGGAGTTTTCATAATTAAAATTGACCCCGATTATTGCAACAAATATCGCCAAACAGAATATCACAATCCCTAGAATCACAGCAACTTTTTCGTTTGTGCCTTGTTGTCTCTTCAGGTTAAATTTAACAAGTTTTTCAGATCTAGGTCCCCTGTGTTCTATCACCTTTTTTGCCATATGCAATCATAAGCAATGACGCTTTTTATACTTTGTTATGTTAATTTCTTCTGAAAAACAATCCTTCCATTAACCAAGAAATCATGCGCTTTTTTCAATGTCTCCTTGCTGTTCTTGAATTTCATTATTTTTAACGCCTCTTCATATTCATACCATTTTGTATCCTTATGTTCAAAAGACACTTTAACATCCTTTTGTTCAGTCTTGCAAAGGTAAAAAGTAACGTCCTTTGATGTCAGTTCGCCGGCGCGCCTAAAGAAAAAATGTTCTTTCTCCTGAAACCCTTCAGCCACGTCAATGTTAGTGATTCCGGTCTCTTCCTTGACCTCTCTTTTCATAGTCTCAATATGGTTTTCTCCGGTTTCAACCTGTCCTTTCGAAAAATCCCAATATTCTTTTCCTTCGCGTTCATACAATAACAATAGGTAAAATACCTTCTTCTTTTCTTTCCTGTACAATACAGCCCCATAACTTCTTTCATACAGCATGTTGCTCATCTCTCAATAAACTTGTTGAATTTCTTCCATGCCCAGCTGTTGACAACATTCCTCTCTTCTGCCCATCCTCTCCTTGCCTGCCCAATGCCATAACGCATGAACCGGAGATGCCCAGCTGCATGGCTGTCAGTATTAATGAGAT
>CAYITV010000056.1:0-6021 GCA_964366285.1 Candidatus Woesearchaeota archaeon
TGAAATAGGGGCTGCGCCCCTATGACCCCTTCCGCCTCGTTCCTCGTCAAGCCCTTCGCTGCGCTGCGGGCTTGCCGTATCTCACTCGGCGGCAAAAGCGGTGAGCGGACGCTGACGATCATCCACGACAACAATGCCATGATGACGAGATTGATCCTTGATGTAAGCTGCCGATTCATCAAGATTTTTTAGGCCTGTGGATTCATGATGTTCATAGCCGCTCCAGAAGCTGCCTCGCGGATACCGCTTGCGGAATCCAGGATGCTGCTCAAACATCCTTCTTGAGGAACGCGATTTTAACATGATTTCAGCAATCTCTGCAGAATAACGTTTAGGGATATTAACCTGAAAGTGAGTATGGTTGCCGCCAAATCCAATTTCCCTAAACTCAAAGCCGTACGCTTTGAGTTCGTGGAAGGCGGCGGTACAGGTATCAATATGGGACTGCTTCTTGAAGCAGTTGTACCTGCATTTCGTCACGAACATAAAGGTGACCCAGTTATTTCTCATGTCGCACGCGCGACCGAAAGGTTTAAAGCTCTCGCTAGGCAAAACTTGTTTCATTGTGTTTTCTCCTTGGGCGAGGCTCTACTGGCTCGCCCTAGGAAATCTTAATCAGGAAGAAGGATTTTAATGTTTCTGGGGGTGGCCTTTCAACTGCGGGTTTCTGCGCTCAACCGCGCAGTATTCCCGGCCACTAAATAAAAGATAAAAATCTTGAGATGAAGCACTCTGTTGAATAAATGATTTCTTTGGCCAATATTGTTATACCTATAAGGAAAGTTAAGGCTGTAGAAGCAGATCCTGATGACAATATGATAATTGAATGCGCAATTGCCGGCAATACAGATTATATCATAACAAAAGATCACCATTTATTAGATCTTAAAGAATTTGAGGGCATTAAGATTTTAACCCCAGAAGAGTTCCTCAAAAGAACAAACCAAAGAGATATGCCTACCAATGAGAATGAATAAAGCCACCAGAGGGAATCGAACCCCCGACCTTCGGTTTACAAAACCGATGCTCTGCCGGCTGAGCTATGGTGGCGCATACAAACCTAGAAAAACCCAGGTTTTAAACTCTTTCGCTTTGATTATAGACAAAGAATTATGTTCAAATGAATTCAGTTATTCTAAAAATTCTTTATTCTTTATCTTTGAAGGAAGGTATTTTTCTGAGATAAAACTAACTCCTTTTGTTGCTAAAGCCTGAATTTCAACCTTCCCATTAAATTCTTTCATCATTTTAAACTGCCTTTGCCATTCCTTATTATTTTTGAACCAGTCGTATTCTGATATTTGCTTGATCCTTGCCAAATCTTGCTCTGTTAATTTAATAAGATGCTTCTTAAGGTCATATTTGTTAATATCGTCCATTGTAATTCCGATGTATTTAACGTTTGGAATCGTCAATCTCTCTGCAGCGTGCGCCAGTGCTATTGATCCATACTTAATCACAGAATAGATATATGCACCAAAGATGTCCCCGTCACAGAGGACATATATAGGCAGGTTTTTTTCTTCAGATAGGCGTTGCAATAATCTTCTGATGCCTCGTGTTGTCTGACCTTGAGAAGTCACCAAAGCGCAATTATTCTTCTGCCAGAACTTGTCTTCGTTTAATCTTTCGAATATCGCCGCTTTCTCCATATACAATATGTATTTTGCATTGATTTTCTTGAATTTCAATTCATCGGTAATCGACGGGACAGAATATCCGCCGCGGCCAAGCTTTGAACAATCGATCGTGTCTCCGCTGTCTTCCAAGATAATATTTCCTACCATGCTTCCCATCTTGTTAGCAGACACGTGCATCTGCTCTCTGGAAAGATTGCTTATAACTTCAAGATCTTCTATCACCTTATCGCTTTCAGTCTGATCATCAACGATGTTAACATTAGTCCCGGGAATGGTTCTTTTTACCATATAGAAAACTCCCCTGAGATGCTCGTGCTTGCCTGTGTCCAGCAATTCTTTCTTAAGGGTACGAGCAATCTCCACTGTCTGCAGGAATTTCTTTGCGTGAGCGACGTTGAAAAATGATCGCGAACCTTGCTTGTCACCTAACTTCAATGTTTTTGATTTTTGGTCAAATACAATGTTACTTAAATTTCTTAAGGTAAATGTAATCTCCGGATTCTTCCCTTTATTGATATCCTTGACTATCTTTTCCCCCATCTCCTTCAATTTATCTGAGGATTCTTTCTTACTCTTTTGTTTTATCATTTGTTTCTCCGTTTGCTTGCGCCATCAGTTCTGGCAATCCTTTCTTTAATATCTTTTCTAGTTTTGTTACAAGCTCTGTTTTTTTCTCACCTGTCAAATCTGCCAATGCGTCTGCCACTTCAGGAATGTATTTTTCAAACAAGGAAACACGCTCCTTTGCCTCTTTTGCACGAACATTCTTTCTGATGTATGCGTTCAGTTTTCTTCCGCACTCCTGAAGAGCTAATTTGATTTCCTTCACAATATCAGGATAATGAGCGATTGCTTCTTTTGATTCTGAAGTAAAAGGAACCCATACTGAAGCGATATGCACGACTATCATTGCAGGACCTGTAGGCATTGCACCCTTGCTTTGCTGCAGCCCATAATTTTTCCAGTCGGTGTTAAGAACTGATTTTGTGATTGCACATGCACTTTGCTGATAAATTAGTGGAACCTTGTTAGCAAAACGGATAGGACGCACCAGATCTTCTGCAGGCAGCTGGCCTCCAAATGCGATGGCAACCTCTACCTGAAATGGATTTCCTCGGTAGACTGACGGAGAGCGCGAAACAGCAGTGTAAAAATCTGCAGTAACCTCTTTTTTGAGACCTTTTATCAATAATTCCTCACCGATTGGGCTTAGACAATCTGTAGGAGGAGACATGATTTTCACCTGCTGGATTGCTTTGAAGATTTTGTCAGCATCCTGGTGCGTTGTTTGCTGCGGTTTGAGACTTGATGACAGTCCTGCCTTGCTTAAGATTTCATCAGCAACTGTTGCGCTTACGCGTGAGAATTCGGTTGAAAGGAAGGAGCGAATATTCCTGGAATCAGTATTCTTCAGCATCCTGATTAACATGCCTAATTCAATGCCATATGGATGCGGCTTGATTTCTTTCGGCTCTTTGGGCAGTTCACTTGTGGCCCGCTTGAATTCACATTTCTCTTTCAATGGGTTGATATAAACGAGATTAAGATGCGGATTTGAGATTGCTGTCTGCTTGAGATATTCATCGACGCTTAATCTTCCTTTTTGGTATTTGCCTTCCATCTCCACCTCTACTTTTGTGCCATGATCCTTCATCCACTCTATCTCCTTATCAATAATTATTTCAGGCTCGTTCTTTGAGATGTCAATATGGAGTTCGTAGTAATGCGTCGGCTTCTTTGGAGAGATTCTTGATGTGATTCGTGCCGGCTTTCCTGTTGTTAACTGGCCGTAGAGAACTGAAGCTGAGTTATGAACTAATACTCCATTTGCAATGAAATTATTTCCTTGCTTCATAGTTAAATCATACACAAAATTTTCGTTTGATGATTTCTTAGTTTTTTGAGTAATTGGCAACCACATTACATCGGAGTTGACTAAACAATGCAATTCTTGAAGTTCCAATGGCGCTTTTTTAGCTTTTAGACTAGATAAAAAAACATTATAAGCCTCGCTTATGACCGGAAGGCTAAGAGCGCTACTTCTAGAAAAAATATGAGGTCGGGGAAAATCTTTGTTCTTTAATTTTAATTCATTTCTCAATGAAATAAGTTGTTTTTTTAAGAATGGAATTTTTTCTAAATGACTCCTTTTTTCATTCAAAACTCCATCTTTTAAAATTTTTTTTAGATCTTTATTTTTTTGGTGATGTAAGAAACCAATTTCATTAGCAAATAATTTAACATTTTTTTCTCCGCTGATAATTAACCTTGTATCATTGTTCATCTTGTTCACTCTACTAAAAATTCCAAATTGGAGTAAAAATAATGAGATATAGTTCGTCATTTTTTTGTTTCTTATCATAAAATCTACGGTTTTTCTCTCTAAAGAAACGCTTCCCTCACAATCAAATAATGCTCTTAAGTAAGGCTTTAGCAAATTTTTTCTGTGAAGAAGTGGGTTCAGATCAAATTTGTCAAATTTCTTACCAGAAGGAATCCCAAATAGATTAATCAACCTCGCTACTAATGAAGAAGAACATTGAACCATTTCTCCTCTTCCTTTACTATGTTTAATACGAGATCCTTTTAGTTTGAATAATTTATAGATTACACTCTCAAAATGATTTTTTATTTTCTCATCATTGTTCCATAAAGAGATATTTCTTCCCCAACGATCTTCTCTTTTTGGCTGTGAGCTTCCATCCCCTGAAATGTATCCTAAGAAACTCATAAAATCTTCATCAATATATGTTGGAATAGCAACGTATGTTCCTAATTTGCCGACTTTTTTGCAATTATTTATGAGATCTTCTCTAGACACTAAAAGATCAGAACAGAATAATTCTAGTAATTTTTTGGTAGGTCTCCTTCTAACTGATTCTTTGCACCACCCTTTTAATTGTTCTTTATCTAATCCAAATTTTTTACCAACATTACTCCAGGCACCATATTTTTCTTTTAATTTGCGTAGTATGTTCAACGTAAAACTGTAGTTATCAATTCTTGTGTCATCATCTAAAAAATCAAAAATAGCTATCTTCTCGTTAGAAACAGGGGAAACTAATTTTTTAGAAATTGCTATATATTCTCCAATGTTTATATTTTCAGATTCTTTCCATACAAATCCGTCTTCTGTTCTTGTTAAAACAGGATTTTCTGGGGTGAGAGTAACTTCTCTTCCACCCAATGTTTTCAATGAAACAAGATAAGGCGGCGATTGGATTTTCCAATAGTTATCTATCTTTCCCAAGCCTAGTTTCAAGTCAGGAGTCAATACAAATAAATCGGCGTCGGGTTTATTTTCGACAATTTCTTTTATTGGTAGAACTCGACCATCTCCTAAAGGAACTAATGTTTCAGGAGGCATACAAACTCCTATCCCTTGTTGCCCACGCTGCTGCTTTGCGCGATGAAACTTACTGCCATATAATAATTTAGCAAAGACGCGCGGGATCTGCTCCTTGACAATGCCCGGGCCGTTGTCCTCCACAGAGACTAGATATCTTCCTTCTGATGTTTCCTTTATGATGACAATAATTTCCGGCAATATTTTCATTTCTTCGCATGCATCCAATGAATTGTCAACCATTTCCTTTACTGCTGTTGCCAGCGCCTTGATTGGACTGTCAAATCCAAGAAGATGACGATTACGCTCGAAGAATTGGGATACAGAGATTTCGCGCTGCGCTTTTGCAAGCTCTTGAGCAATGATGACTTCCTTATGTTCACCCTTTTTCTTTGACATCGTTATGAGATTTTTAGTTATCACTTATAAAGGTTGTGATTTATTCTTTTTAAAAATTTATTTTCTTCTTTATTTTTCTTAAATTCCCAGAGATTATTGCCCATTCTTTTACTTCCTCGAAACCTTGAGATTTATACCATGAAAGAGGAAATTTTTTCAGTTTAAATGTAAATGCGTCCAATCTTGTTACATTATACTTTTTGAGCGCCTTTGCATAAAGTTTTTTAGACAATTCAGTCCCGATATTTCTTTGCTGGTATTTAGGATCTACAAAGAGTTCTCCATCAGAAAGATGGTTCCCATCCCACCATGGTTTTACTGCGCTGACAAAAGCTCCTACTAATTTTCCATCCCATTCTGCAACAAAAGCAAGATCTGGTTGGCGATCAAACCAATAACTAAGAAGCTTATATGCTGCTCTGGAAGTCCATTTTTCGCCAACATCGATATTTTTGTACACTTTTGTGTAAACATTAGCTAGTTCTTGTAAATCTTTGTCCCTTATCAGTCTTATCTTTAAACCTTTCATGTTGTTTAAATATACTTCTTGGATGAAGATATAAACCTTTTCTTTATTATCTTAGAAGCGAGCAGATCTTTTCTGCGATTCTATGTAATTGTAAACATTTCCATGGG
>CAYITV010000057.1:0-5692 GCA_964366285.1 Candidatus Woesearchaeota archaeon
GCGCAATTTATCCCTTTCAACAGCAGTTGGCAGGCTACAATATTAATCTTACCATATACCCTGTCATTTAGTTCCATCTTGAAATAATAAGAAGGCAATTTTAATAAATCTTGCGTTCATTTCCTTAACTTTTCATAGAAAAATTCTGTTGTGCATAAATTATCTAACCCGAATAGTCTCAAGGTTTCTAGGTGCGTTTGTCTCTAAGTTATTTATCTTGTGAAGAGAACTTGCCAATTCAAGGCACTTTGATGCTTCGCCGTGGTTGACTATGATTCTTTTTGGCTTTGGGTTGAGATGATGGACAAACCTTAATAATTCGTTCCTGCCTGCATGTCCTGTCAAGTCTGTTATGATGGCAACCTCAAGATTAACATGGATTATATCAGGCTTGCTGCCGTTGGCAATCATGATTGTCTTATCGCCATTCTGGACCTTACGGCCAATAGTGCCTTCGCCAAGATAGCTGACAAACAGGATCGTGTTTTTCGGATTGTCTGCCATGTACTTGAAGTATTCAAGGCTTGCCCCTGCATTCAGCATGCCTGCTGTTGCGAGTATGATGCATGGACCTTCCTCTTCCATGATGAAATCCTGCTCCTTCTTACCTGCAACCTTCTTGAAGATATCGCTTAGGAACGGATCTTCGTCGCGATGGAAGATTGCCTTGCGGAGATCGCGGTTAAGGAAATCAGGATATGCTGTGTGAATTGCAGTTATATCCCAGACCATTCCCTGAACATAGACGGGAACACGCTCGATCAATCCCTCGCGTATTGCCTTTTCAACAATCAGCATGACTTCCTGGGCCCTTCCGACTCCAAGAACTGGAACCAGGATTTTTCCTCCGCGCTTGATTGTTTCATTGACTTTTCTTATCAGGCGGAGCTCTGCATCTTTTCTTGATCCTAGGATATCTGCCTTTCCGCCGTATGTGCTTTCTATGATGACTGTTTCAAGGCGGGGGAAGCTTGTGTTTGCTGGATCAAGGACTTGTGTGCGGAGATACTTCATGTCGCCCGAGTACAAAAGATTATGCAACCCGTTGCCAATGTGAAGATGAGCCATGCTGCTTCCAAGGACGTGGCCAGAATTGTACAATGTCAACCTTATGTCTGGAGTTATGTCTGTAACCTCCTCCCAGCCAAGGGTGATTGTATGCTTAACCATTTCCTTGACATCTTCAACATCAAATATGTTCTTCCTTGCCTGCTTGAATGCAACACCGATGTAATCCAATGCCAACAATGCTGAAATGTCCCTTGTCGGGGCTGTGCAGTATGTAGGGCCGCGAAATCCCATCTTGTAGAGGAATGGCACAAATCCGCTATGGTCAATATGCGAATGAGAGACTATAACTGCATCAAGGTCCTCTATCTTGAATTCAGGGCTGTCAAGAAGAGGATATGCATTATAATCGTCGTATGCAACATTCACGCCGCAATCCAAAAGTATCCTGCTTTCAGGGGTCTGAAGAAAGATGCAGCTCCTGCCAACCTGCCTTCCTGCTCCGAAGAATGTAACTCTTACCCATTCCTCCTTGCGCTCCTTTGTGTAGCCATTGTAAATCCTCAATCCAACCTTGTGAAGGAACTTTTTCCTGTAATCGTTGTTCTGGAAAAGGACTGAGCGGATGTTCTCTATTATCTGGCTGCGCAATGCAGGCATGCGCTGTACTTGGGGGACCCACAATGTGCTTTTTCTAATTTCCTTCAAGATTTCTCCCTGCTTGCCTATTGCAATACCTGGCTTTTCTGCCTCCAGGACAACAATGCTGCGCTGGGGATCAAAAAGAACGTTGCCAAGAATTGCTTCCTGCGGAACGATCTTGCGGATAAACTCCTCTGCTTTCTCAATCTCCATAGTTATGCTTGGATCAGGACGCAGTTCAATGCGCTTTTTCACCTTGTTGACTATATCGCGGATCAAATCGCCTTTTGTAAGGAAGAACTCCTTGTCCTTGGTGTACAAAATAATATTAGCTCCTTCAAATACTGAATCGCTAATAGCTCCTTTCGGGAGCTCCTTCAGAATATCATCTAAAATCTGTGTCATCTTCTGCAATAATTTCCGGTTTGCATTATAGTTAATAACTAAAGAATGGAATTACATCTCAAGCTTGCGCTCGAGCTGCTTGGTGAAAACCTTTTGGACGCCTGCTTTTGTTATGGTAAAGACATCAATGCCTTCTCCAGTAGATGTATCGCGCTGGATTGCAGCATTGATGGCCTTGACTGCCAAGCCAACACCTTCGCTGATTTTCATATCTTTTTTGTATAATGTTTCGAAAACTCCAAGAGCATACATGAAACCAGAACCGTCTGTGGTGTAATCATCGTGCTTCTGGACGCTGCCGTCGATGCCTATGTCATACAAGTGGAATCCATTATTGTCTGTGCCGCCGACTAGAAAGCCTGTGATTGCGAGGATTGTGCTGAATTTTCTGATGTTTTGATAGACTATTGCGCCTAACAGATTGACTGCCTCGTTTACTGTGGGCTGGGTTGATGTGCGCATTGCCTTGATTTTCAATTCTGCCTGCAACAGCTTCATCACAAGCTGTGCATCACTGACAGAACCTGCCATTGTCAATGCGATATTGTCTGTAATCTTGAAAACCTTGTCTACTTTCTTATGGGCAACTATCATGCCGCCCATTGTAGCCCTCTTGTCTGCTGCCAATACAATTCCATCAGAACATACAATACCGACGGTGGTTGTCCCTTTCCTAATGCTTTGCTTTATCTCTTCTGATTGTTCAATTGACATAAATTATCCCCATGACACAAAATTTCTTTTTTTCGCAGGAATCTTCATGAATGCATCCTCGTTAATGATGCAGAATTCTTTATTGTATGCTGCTTAATACCTTTATAAATGTTTCTATGAGTTTTTTTAAAAAAATTACTTGCGAAATTATTCTTCTGACTTCTTCATTCTAGGAAGATGCTTCCTTATTAGAAGGATGGCAACCAAGAAGCACACTGCGAACAATGGAACGAGGGCTATGTTACTTATGTTAACCAAGTAGCCGAGGTATGTTCCTGCCTGAGCTGTGATTGCCGAGAATATAAAGAAGGTCTTATCCAAGTAAACCATGAAGTCAATGAATATGCTGATGAAGAGGAAGAACATGCCGAACAACAATGCGTTCAATCCGCTTTCAAGCTCCAAGCGCTCGTACTCCCTGTTCTTCTTGATGTACAGCAATGTTATGAACGCAAAAAACACTGTCAAAAAGCCCATGCCAAACAATATCTGATCAAGCAATCCCATTTTGTTTCACCACCCAAAGAGCCCTGACAGCTTTCCTAATCCGTCCTTGAGCTCTTCCATTATGTTATTGTCTTTTGAACCTTTTGTGTTCTTCTTTGTCTTTTTGCCTTTATCGAAGACTGTTGAGTGCTTGTACTTACCGAATGCCTTCAACTCTTCCAGCTCTGCGCGCTCTTCCTGCATGCGAGCTGTTTTCTTGGCAAGATCGCGTCTTTCATCTTCAAGATGCTGCTGTGTTTCACGCAGGTCGCGCTCGCGCTTCCTGAAATCTTCAACTGCCTGCTTTGCCTCATTCTCGCGCTGCTTCAACCTTTCGATGTCGCTCTTGAAATCTTCCTCGCGCTTTTGCAATGATGCTTCTTTTCTCTTGACACGCTCCTGCATTGACAATACCTCATCACGGTCGTCTTCAAAATCATCGCGCTCTTTCTTAAGCTGCCTGCGCAAGGCTGCTATTTCCTGCTTCTCGCCCTGCGACACGATCTTCAATCGCTGAAGCTTTGCAAGATCCTCGCGGATGCTTGACTCTTCATCCTTCAAGTCAGCAAGCTCCTGCTTCCTTCTCAGGAATTCCTTCTTCTTGCTCTGCAGCTCTTCCTTGTAACGATCTATTTCATCTTCGCGCTCCTTGTACTGCTGCTCGCGCTGCTTAAGCTTTTCACGAAGCTCTTCGCGTGCTTTTTGGTAGCCTTCCTCAAGCCTTTTTTGGGTGTTTGATTTCTGCTGCTGGTAATCCTGGTTAAGCTTTTTCTCAATCTGGTCTAGGGCTGTCATGCGCTCCTGCAGCTTCTTTTCCTTCTCTTCCAATCTTTTCTTCATCTCATCATATGAAGATGACTTCTTCTCCAATGAAACCTGCTTGTGTGATAACTCTTTTTCTTTTTCACTTGTTGAAGAGATTTTCTTTGACAATTCGGAATCCTCTTCGCGTATCTTCTTCTGGATCTGCTCCAGGCTATCAAACTTTTTTTGAATTTTTTCCTCGCGCTGCGCCAATGACCGGGATTTCATCTGAATTTCTTTCTTTTCAAGAGCGAGCTTTTCCTTGAAATCGAATATCTTAGTCATTTCAGGCTCAACAATATGACGGGCGAACTCGAGCCTGATTGGATGCTTGCCTGCGTTTTCATATAATTCCTTCAATGATTCCTTCCGCTCCTTGAATGCACCCCTATAACTGCGCACTGCACCTAAAGCAAGCAGGAAAAATATCAGCAGGAATAACACATGATCCAGCAATGCAGCTATGCTGCGAGGAATGAATGTCATAAGATCTATCAAAAAAGGCAGTGTCAGCAAGAGTGTCATAGCATAGACCCTAGAGGCACGCAATTCTGTTAGATCTGCAACTTGGCGCAGTTTATGCCATAATACAGCTGCGCTGACAAGAATCAATATTGCCAGGTACTGCTGGATGAGGATAAAGTCTGATAGAGCCATTATTATCACTGACCTATAGTGTTTCCTTGTGATTACTGATAGTATATAAATATTTCTAAAACAGCTTCCAAAGCCAAAAAGCTCAAGAGTAAAGGCTTTTATAAGGGCTGATATCTTTTTCCTTGAAAATGCTGGTGACCATAGGGTACTTTATAGTATCATTTGCCTTGCTTCTGAAAGGGGCAGACATCTTAGTACAGAGCGCCAAACGACTGGCAGAACGAGCGGGAATATCTGATTTTGTTATTGGACTGACAGTAGTGGCAGTAGGAACATCCATTCCAGAGCTGGCCACAGGCATAGCAAGTGCATGGACGCAACATGCAGACATTGCAACAGGAACAGTCATCGGAAGCAACATCACCAATATAGGATTGCTATTGGGAGTTGCATCATTAATAACTGTGATGGACTTCAAGAAGAAGATATACCACCGCGATGCATTGGTCCTATTTGCACTCTCTGTTTTGTGGTACATATTTGCCATTGATTACTCCATATCGCAAATAGAGGGGATATTCATGCTGGGCATTTTTGTTGCATATACCATAACAATCATCAAAGGGCGACAAGAAACACAAAATACAGCAGAGAAAACTATAGGCGGATCATTGCTAAAAGATGCTGGAAAGATTATTCTTAGTGCGGCAGCCTTGTGGATAGGAACAAAATATCTTATTATCGCAACCACAGACCTAGCTTTCGCTCTTCATGTACCGACAGAAGTCATCGCCATATCAATAATTGCATTAGGCACTTCACTGCCAGAATTAAGCGTGAGCATCATTGCTCTTAAGAAAAGGCAGACAAACATCATGGTGGGAAACATTATCGGCTCAAATATAGCAAACATCGGGCTTGTTGGCGGGGTGTCGTCAATAATCAATGCAATACCAATATCGCCGTATGATCTCCTAATCAGCATCCCTTTTATGATCCTTCTTATTGTTATTTTTATACGATATCTGCAAGCAAG
>CAYITV010000058.1:0-5685 GCA_964366285.1 Candidatus Woesearchaeota archaeon
AGTGTTGATTGGATAAATAAAGATGACTTAAAGAAAAAGAGGAAATATAAGAAAAACAAAGATTACGAATGGTTAAAAGAAGGAAAGGCTAAAGGAAAAATTCTCGGCGGATGCTTACCTGTAATATTACATTTAGCTGGAACAAAATATTGGCCTGATTTTAAAGAAAAAATTTTATTGCTCGAAACCTCAGAAGGTGAAGATTTTAGGAAAGGAGAAAGTTTAGCTAATGTGGATTCTGCTTTGGGCGATTTGAGAAACTTGGGCATATTCAAGCAAGTTAAGGGAATTGTTTTTGGGAGGGGTTTTGGATACACAGAAGAACAAATTAAGCAATTAAAAGAAATTATTTTGTATAACACAAGAGATTATAACTTTCCAATCTTATACAATGTTGATATTGGACATACTGATCCTATTATTACTATCCCCTTAGGAGTTGAAACTGAATTAGATTCTAGTAAAAATAAATTTGAAATATTAGAATCAGGAGTGTCGTGATAAACTGTTCAATCTAGTCATCTATTTTTATAACTCATTATTCAGGATGCTGACTTTATCTTTTTCCAGTTGTCTGCATAAGGCTCTTTCAATAATCGAGTTTCATAGAACACGAGCAGCCACATGTAAAGTCTTGCAACAAACAACAAAAATGTCCAGAAATACTCTTGAATGGTTTTTGGATACTCTAATGCCCATAAAACTCCTTGAGATAACTCGTTTGAGAAGGATTTAACCCTCGGGATATTATTTGTATCAACATATTTGCCCAATGCTTCATGGGCTTTAGCAGTCCTTTTTCTTTGATTGATCCAGTCCTTCCAACTTGTCGGGTTCTTGACAAACACTTTCGCTTGTTCTGCATATCCTATTTCATAACCACCTTTCTTGAAAAAATATGGGATTATCGTGTCTTCAGCAACATCAACTGGAATCTGTTTGATGATATGATTTCTAAATGCAAAAAGATAGCCTGTGCATTCCAAGAACTGCTTCCTTTCGTAAAGATGCTTTCTTATATTATGGGCACCAGCATCTGCAAGAAGATGGGACCAAAACCCAAACATGTTATCCTTTGGATTTGCTGAGATTACTCTTCCAGAGACGCAGCCTATCCTTGGATTTTCAAATTGTTTGATGATTGCATTGATTGAACCTGGCAGAAGCGTCACGTCACCGTCTGTAAAGATGAGAATGTCGCCTTTTACTTCCTTCAAGACTTCGTTAATTGCTGCTGACTTGCCAACGCCCTTGTCCTTGAAAAATCTTACATTCGCATTTTTTCGATAAGATGAAACAAGCTTTCTGGCTTCTTCATCTGGAGAGATTATTACTAATTCATAAGGATAAAATACATCTTGGCTAAGGATTGCCTTTATGGCATTTGCAAGATTAGGCTCTTTGTGAGAGGTCATCATAATAGAAACCTTAGGAGATTGAATACTATATACCTCAAGCACTTCTAAGGGATGGCTATGATTTTTGAGCTGGTTAAAGGCCTTTTTTTTGAGTTTAGAGGGGTCTTTTTTGTTATAGTTGGGGATTTTCTTTGGGGTTTTATTGCTTAGCCTAGAAGTGAATATCTGTTTCTTGGTTTTGCTCTTATTATTAGGATTACTCAGCTTAAGGCTGTTTTTGACCATGGTAAATGAGTGTTATAAGAATGCATATAAAAAGGTTATTACTTGAGAGTAAAAAGTTTTATAAGAACGATGCATCATTATTTTATCATGGAAAAGATTCTTGTTGCGATACTGCATGGGATAGGCGACAGCTTGATGGCAATGCCGGCAATACATGAACTGAAGAAGAAGTATCATGGATCTTCTATAACTGTGATGACGATAAAGAATCCAGCGTTCCAAGATTTATGGAAATACTGCGATGATGTTGACGAGGTGATATTTTCTTCTTTGGATTACAATCCTAAATATGGCAATCCAATGTTCTGGACTGGAGATTACTGGAAGATAAAGAATGATATCAGAAGGGCTGTAAAGGCTTATGGATTCACAAGATCATTTTTCGTCAAGATGATTCTGATGCCTGCAAAGGTTTATGCAAATGTGAAATTACCCAGATATATGGAGCATAAGACTTTCAAGGTTGCAAGAGAGCTTGGAGTTGAGCTGAATGACAATAGGTATCATATCAAATATGGAGAGGACGACAGGAGATGGGCTGAATTGTTCTTGAAGGAAAGAAGATTGGATAAAGACATATTAATTGGATTGCACGCCAGCGGATCAAGCGTGTCAAAAACACTTCCCGCTGAAACTACTTCTTTGATTGTAAGAATGCTGAATTCATTTGGATACCATGCTGTATTGTTTCATAGCAAGCAGTCTTATGAAAGAGACAAGGACAAGATTCCACAAGGAGTAAATGTGTGCGTATCTGATAATTTATTACATGCAACTGCACTTGTTGACAAATGCAGCCACATGATTTGTGTTGATTCTGGGGTAGGGCATATCGCTGCTGCATTGAACAAGAGACTGCTAAATATTCATACACGCGATATCTGGATGAAAAATTCCTTGGCTATTGGAGACTATGTAATGCCTTATCTGTATCAAAAGGATGACAATGACTTATTGAAGGTTGTCAGGGCGTTTCTGAAGATATCATAACATTGATTTAGATTTTTCTATTACTTCCTTCGATGATATGGATTTCATGCATTCATGATTCTTATTGTAAATGCAATAGTATTTCCTGCAGCCAACACATGCTTCCTTTTCTTTCCAGATGTAAGATGAATTTTTTCCTGCTGGACCCCAGAATTTAGGCATAGTTGGGCCGAATAATGCAAGAACTGGCGTGTTGAATGCCGATGCCATATGGGTTGTGGATGAATCTATAGTAATTAAAAGATCGAGATTTTTTATTAGAGACATTAATTCGCGCAAAGATGTTTTTCCTGCAAGATCAAGAACATTGTCCTTTTTTTCTATTTTATCAATAATTTCTGCTACTTGAATTTTCTCATCTTCCAGACCAGTGAAAACAATAGTTGCGTTGTGGTTATTAATGTAATAGTTTGCCACTTCTGCAAATCTTTCAGGATACCATTTCTGATTCCAATGCTTTGATGCTGCTGAAATGCCGATAATCGGATGAGGCTTCCTTGACAGAAGCTTTTTGATTTTCTTTTCAGATTCAACGGATGGATATAGCTCTAAATTGTTGTTTTTTGGCGAGATGTGAATAGAGCGCAGAACATCCAAATTGTCTTCTATCTTGTGTTGCATAACATTATTCGGAAAGACCTTTCTGTTAAGGAAGAATCCCTTGCCGTAGGTTATACCGGATTTTGTGCAGCCAACCCTGAACTTTACTCTTGCCAGCAATAACAAAAGACTTACTTGAAGAGAGCCTGGATGAAGGATAATTCCTAAATCATAGTTTTGCTTTTTTATTTTTTTAAGAATTTCAGAGAAGGACGAGAATTGGATACAATTAGTTACATTTCTATTGTTTTGTAGAACTTGCTGCATACCTGGCTTGATAAGAACATCTATTTCTGCATCGGGGTAGGCTTGCTTCAATGCTTTTAGCGCTGGGGTGATAACAATGACATCTCCAATGTTGAACAGTTCTACTATGAGTATCTTCTTGATGACTTTCGGGAACTGCTTGAACTTGAATGGATTTAATAGCAGGTATACCAAATAATCGAGATTCTGGACAATGTCACGTGTTTTATCTTCTAACCGCTTTAGTGGATGGATTGGCATAAGTGGCTATTCTCGCTTTTTCTTTATAAATTCCGTGCTTTAGACAACCTTTTTAAGTTTGCGTTATAACAAGCACTCATGAACATTCTTTATCTTGCCCCAGAAATTGCATTGCCTGGCAGCCATGGCGGGGCTGCACATGTTGAAGGCACATTGTCTTCTCTTGAGAACCTTGGGCATAAGATCATTGCAGTTTCAAGGATGAATGGAAACGAACGAATATTCCAGCATGAAGGGGCCGTATTGCATATACGAATACCTGTCATCGATGAAGGATTGCTAAGAAACTTATCTTACTTATTCTTTACTTTTATCGTTAGTTTCTTGGTGCTGATATTTTACAAAATTGACATCGTTTATGAACGCGGCAGATTATTGGGTGGAATTGGAATCATGCTGGGACATCTCTTTAGAACTAAATCAATTTATGAGCTGAACGAACCTTATTATGAAATACCTGTGCTGCTTGGAAGATGGCGCAATGACTCATTGCTTTTCAAGATTGTGAAGCATTGGCATGATTACATCATAAGATTCGCATCATTGATAACAGTGACGCATGAATCCTTGATTGAAAATGGAGTTGCTCCAAAAGATAAGACAATAGTAGTAACATATGGCGTCAATAGCAAAATATTCTCTAAAGGAGATATTGTTGATATCAGAAAAAGGCACAATCTGAATGGAAAATTTGCTGTGCTTTATACTGGAAGCTTTGCTCCATGGCATTCCTGTGATCAAATAATAAAAACTGCTGGAAAAAACAAGAAAATCGTTTTCCTCCTTGTCGGGGATGGAGATGGGATTGGCGAATGCAGAAAACTTGCCAAGCAATTAAGGGTAGAAGATTCTGTAATATTTGCCGGAAAAGTGCCGTTTGATGAGATTCCTTCTTATGTAAGATCTGCTGATGCCTGCATTGCCCTTTTTGACAGGAATTATCCGCCTTTCAAGAAATTCTCTTTTTTTTACTCGCCAATGAAGGTGATGGAATATTTTGCATGCGGGAAACCTGTGATAGCAAGCGATTTTGGCAACTTGAAGAAGCTGATCAAAAATAAAAAAAATGGTTTGCTGGTAAGAGAAAATAACATAAATGAGATTGCTGATGCAATAACTTATCTCGTTGAAAATAAGAACATGCGCGTCAGAATGGGAAGGTTGAACAGAAAAATTGCTTTTGAGAAATATGACTGGGACTTGGTTACTGGACAGATATTAGAAGCATTAGGGAAGGTTAATTAACGCTATATTTTTAAATTGTTTTTTGTATTGGAAGGTAACATGAAAACTGTTGTGATGCTGCCAACTTACAATGAAGCTGAGAACATTGGAGCCATGATAAGAGAGCTGGAGCAACTTAATATCTCTGGTTTGGAAATATTAGTGGTGGATGACAATAGCCCGGATGGCACAGCTAAAATTGTTAAAAACCTTATGAAGCAAGATAAGGATATTCATCTTCTATTACGCACTGGCAAGCGTGGAAGAGGGGTTGCTGGCGTTGATGGATTCAAGAAGGCATTAGGAATGGGAGCTGATGTCATATGCGAAATGGATGCAGATTTTTCACATGATCCTAAATCGCTGCCTAAATTGTTGAAAGCGCTTGATAATGCAGACATGGTGCTTGGATCCAGGGCAGTTGCTGGCGGCAGTGATATTGACAGGCCCTGGTGGAGAAGATTGATTACCATACTTGCAAATTTGTACATCCGCCTTTTGTTAGGGGTTTCGGTTCTGGATTGCAATTCTGGCTATCGCTGCTTCAAACGAAATGTACTTGGAGCATTAGACTTAGACAGCTTACTTTCTCATGGGCCTGGCATTGTGCAAGAGGTTCTGTATCGAGCGCACCTTAAAGGATTTCGCGTTGCTGAAGTTCCTATCTCCTTTGTCGAGAGAAAGAAGGGAACATCAAAACTTGGCTTCCGCCATTTGTATA
>CAYITV010000059.1:0-4716 GCA_964366285.1 Candidatus Woesearchaeota archaeon
CCTCGATGGGTTACAGGAAATCTTGAAAAATGCTTCAAGATCCTGAATAATTACCAAAAACATAACAGTTTATAAAATAATCTATGGCAAGATAATAGTAGTAAAATAAAAAAGAGGCAAAAGCTTTTAAGCGATTTATCCTCATCAAAAACAATGAAAAAACAAATAACTCCAATTCTTTCTGTCGTCATAGCAGCATTCAATGAGCAGGACAACATCAAGGAGCTTACAACCCGCATAGACAAGACATTGAAGTCAAATAACATTCAATACGAGCTTGTTTACGTGATTGCTGGCACAGATAATACAGTAAAGATTGTACAAGAATTTCAAAAAACACTTCCAATTAAAATAATATACAGTCCACAACCAGGGGGCCTGGGAAATGATTTCAAGAAAGGATTTGCAGCTGTATCTCCATCATCAAAATATGTTTTAACGATGGACGCTGACCTGAATCACAGTCCAGAGGAGATTCCATTATTCATGAAATGCATGGAGACAGATCAACCAGATATAATCATCGGGTCGAGATACATTAAAAAGGCAAAACTACTCAACATGCCGTTATGGAAAAGATTTGTAAGCAAGTTGGCCAATATTACATTTAGTATAATGTTGGGCACGTCTATAAAAGATAAAACATCTGGTTATAGGCTTTACAAGCAGAAAATTCTTCAAAATATCGCATCATCATTCAAATCAAGGAATTTTGAGTTTGTTATTGAAATGCTCATGATTGCATTAAAAAATAAATATAAAATACAAGAGATCCCCATAACATTCAATTATAGGATTTATGGCAAGAGTAAAATGAACTTATTTAAGACTGCAAAGGGCTATGCGAAACTTTTATTATACAGGAATAAGATACAAATAAAATGAACGCCTACAGTAATTTAATGGCTAAAGATAATGCAGAAAACGAAGAAATAGAACAAATCTGGAATGACTATTGGAGAAACCAAAATAGCAACTCTCTTTTTGCTCGCTTATGCGCATTGCATCGTAAGATGTTCATAAGTAATTTTGTTAAGGTATGCCTAGAGCGCTATTTTCCGAAGAAAGGCATATTTCTTGAAGCAGGATCTGGCAGCTCTGAATCATCATCAAAGATCATAAAAAACCAAAGGCATCTTATAGCATTTGATATCTCGCCAATTGCATTAGAAAAGGCAAAAAAGATAGGGCATATGGATGAATATATTAAGGGAAATATCTTCAAAACACCATTCAAAAATAACTCTATAGATGGCATCTGGAATCTAGGTGTAATGGAGCATTTCACTGAAAAAGAAATAATAATGATTCTCAATGAATTTCATCGCATTCTGAAAGATGATTGTTATGTAGTCTTATTTTGGCCGCCAGTATTTGGATCAACGCAGGTAGTTCTATCAATGTTTGAAAGTGTCTACAACACGTTTTTAAGAAAAAAAATAAAGTTTTTCCCTGATGAGGTAAGCGTACTGAAAAACAAAAGCCACGCAAAAAGAGTTATAGCGCAGACGAAATTTAAATTTGTTAATACCCATTTTAGCATTCGTGATTTGTTTACTCATTATGTTCTGGTGTTAAAAAAATAAAGAATTAACTGCCTCTTCTCCTGAGAATTCTAATAAGAAAGAATAAGCTCGCTAAAGATATGATGCCTCCAATAACAAAATATCTCAGGCTGAAGATTAAAATTATACTGTCATGATTCTTGATATTATTTAATTCTATAAGTCCTTCTTTGTTTTTTATTTCTACTTGCTCTTTTGATGAAAAATCTTTGGCCTTCCACCACGGATGATACTCTATGTTGATCAGCAAATTCTCTTTGTCCTGTAGGTTATTAATCTTTATCTTTCTAGGACTAATCATCTCTGTCTCATAATCACGTTCTTTTTTTGGCACATCAAAAACCAGAATAGGATAATAATCTTGCAGCTTCTCTTTAGTTTGCATCTTTGGTTGAATTGCCTTAGGCTGCCCAAACCATTTCACCAAATGCGCAACCTTCTGCTCGTTAATCTTGCCGTTCTCAAGAATCTGATCCAAAACAATAAGAATTTTGGTAACGCCTCGCGATTCTAATGTTTCTTTCGTTGCGATATCTGGATTTAACATATCAATGTCACCGCTCAAGCCACTAATGGCACCATCGCGGTCAATCTGCACAATAGAATGCGCTTTTGTGCAGCTTAATATTGTTTCTTGTAGGCTCCATCCGCCTGTAAAAAAGAACACATCCTCAGGCGCAATAAAGTTCTTTGCATCATCAACAATGAAATAAGCAGGGCGTGGGTCAAGATTTGTATTTTCGACCTTTCCAGTCAATGGAAACAACAGCAAAAGTATCAATATTCCACTTAAGATTACATGGCCATGATGTAGCTTTTCCTTTTTCACGACTTCTTTCAATCCAAAGATTACAGCAATTCCAACAGCTGCAAAAAAGAATTTATTTGAGAATACTGATGTTCCCAGCACCAGGAGGCCGGCTATCCCTGCGCCTATGAAGGATCTCCAATGTATCGAAAGTTGCGAAAGAGCTACAGCAATGACAAACAGGAATGCAAATGCAACATGCATCATCAGTCGTTCAGTAGGCAGTGAGTTTACAAAAAAAGACTTCAAAAAAAGAAAAGGCAGGACTCTCGACATAAACGCAAGTGTTACCCATCCGACCATGACTATAAGATAGATCAAAACAAATCTGCTTGATTCCAGCCTTCTCCTTTTCAAGAGCAAGAATCCAGCTGCAAGAATGCCAGCAATATGCACATGAATGCCTTGATTAAAATCCAGTTGTCCATGGTATTCTGTCCTTGGGTGATAAATCCAGCTGAATGGCGTTGAAGGGAGCACGTAGAGCTTAAAAAATTGGGAAGGGCTGTAAAAATTCGTAGAAGCATCAGTCTTTAAATAAGATCCTGTTAGGAATGTGGGAATCAAAAAGAAGCTTAATGCAAGCACTAAGATTAAAGCAATCTTCAACAGATGCCACTTCTTCTGCATTATTCCATACAAAAACATGAAGGAAACAAAGAAAACAAGTGAAAATATATATATCATGCCTAATGCAAGTACCGATAATGAGAGAAATAACAGATTCTTCTTCGTAGGATGGTGTGTATATTTAAACAAGAATGTCATCGCCAGTAAAAAGAACAAAAGCCCGAAGAAGAACTGGTAATTCCCTCCAACAGAGAATATCATGTTTGACAGGTTTGAAAACAAGAAGAAAATCCCAAACAAGAATCCTATGTACTCATCAGTCAGGTTTTTCACAAAAAAATACATAACAAGCGTCAGAAAAACATAAACTAGCATGAAAACAAGGAAGAATGCGGTATTGAATGGCAGTACGAATGCAAGTAATCCAGGAACTAATATTGGAATCAGTCCTCTTATATACCAATAAAACCCAGAGATGTCCTGCAAGTACTCGACAGGATAAATGAAGCCATATTGCTTAATTTGCTCGACAAAAGAGCTTACAGTAGCGACATGGAATTTGATATCCGCTCCCAAAGGCGCAATGCAGCTTGATGTTAGCCATGAAGAATATGTTATAAACACATAAAGTATGGCAATAAAGAAAAGAATAACTGGAGCAGCATAACTTATCTTTATCCTCTTTAGTTCCATCACAAAATAAATAGAAACGATATATTTAAAATGTTCGGTATTAATCAATTATCGCAAGAGTAATCAAAATGACTTTCATTAAAAAAATATTCACGAATAACATAGACGAAGAAGTCCACAAGAGCTTTACAAGGTTCAGCAAGGGCATATTCGAAAACCGCGCATTGATGAAGATACAAAAAAGCAAGGACAGCTTCAAATTATACATATCATACGATCTTGTAAAAGATATCACCTTATTGATAGCAAGCCATATCCAAAAAGCAGATGTTGCGGGAAAAATCATCAAGGCAAAGAAAAAAACTGAAATCACTTCATCAGTGTCATCAGAAGAACTTAGAAATATCTGCAGGGAAAACGATTTTGTTTTATTAGATATAACATCGGAAGGAATCGCATTCAGGTGCAAGAAAGCCATTCCAAAGCCTGGAAAGAAGCTTGATGGCAAATTTGCTTCAGCTACGCTCCCTCTCGAGCTCCTTGATGAAATAATTGATTTTGATATTAATTTCAAGCAGGCAGTCACATCTCATACGTTTGATATAAAAGAAATAGTCATTCCTGAAGAATACAAGAGCAATCCAGAATTGGCCAGGATAAATGCAAAGCGCAGGGGCACAATAAAAAGAATCACTGACATTGATGGCAGGCACGAAGAGAAAAATATTGAGTTTACTGCTTAGGCTTTTCTACTAGACCTTCTATTCCAACAGACTTCAATTCCTCTTGTGAAAGTGCTTCAAGATTGGGGTACTGATAAATAAGATCATCCAGTATGATTTGGTAATGGTGTTTGAGAAAGCGTCTGCCCCTTGAAAGCTCTAATCTTGTGGGAACTTCCGCAACAACTGTCTCGCCAAATTCCTTGTGGTTTATAACAGCCACTCCGATTTTTCTTAATTCTTCTGGCTCTCTCTTGTTGATTCCAGTAACATAATAAACTCCATTATTGCTCTCGCAGTGGATGCCATAATACTCAGTTTCTGGAGTGCGTCTTTGGTAGTGCTGTTTCTCTGCAGGCAATTTGCACAAGTAATATCTTCCAGCCATATGAAAAACAATGAAGAACTAATTTAAAAG
>CAYITV010000059.1:4726-5499 GCA_964366285.1 Candidatus Woesearchaeota archaeon
TCTTCCGATCTATTTAAAAGGTTTATTGTTTAATTTTTGCCTGCTAGTTTTACATCAACAGCCTTTACAGTCTTCCTTCCAGAGTGCTGTGCGAACTGTATCGCTTTTGTCCCTACGCCGGCAGCTGCATCTTCTAGATATTCTCTCAATGCATCTTTGGCATCTTCGCTGACTCTCGCTGCTCCAGCCTTCTTTAAGAGCTTCTCCATCGCAGCCAAGGGCAATATCGTGTCTGTCATATCAATAAACCTCATTAATCTAAGAAAACAGAAAAAGGAGCCGTTTATAAACTTTGCTTCGAGCGTTTCAAAAGCACTTTGGTTATGGGGCCTTTGTTCAAGACTAAAGAGCAATCAGATGGAAGATGCCTGCTTCACCATCAGCACTTCATTTGGACCTTGGGAACGATGGCATACAGAATGTATCATATCTGCCTTTTCTTTCTCAATATTGTAACTACTATCAAAAAGTAACAAATAGAAAGATTTATATACTGGCTCAATATCAAAAAAGGCATGGCAAACATCATTATCGACGTTCAACCAAGAGGAACAGCATCAGCATACATAAATGCACCTTTTGATGAAGGACAAGATACATTGCAGAAACAAGGATATCATATTATTTCCTTAGAAGACAACGCCCAACTACGAATCCAAGAAGGAAAAGAAGCTGTTATTTCCAGAAATGGAAACTGGGTGCGTGAAGGAGTCTTATATGTTCCAAAAAAAGGTATCTTCTTAACCAAAAAATCCCCTATTCTAGCAAATGCA
>CAYITV010000060.1:0-5489 GCA_964366285.1 Candidatus Woesearchaeota archaeon
GCAGAAGAGGGGCTGGTATTGTTTCTAGAAAAGCTGTTTTCTATCTAGACAACCGCGGTAGAGTTCAAAGTTTGTAAAATTATTTGTTTAAGAAAATCTTGTTGTGTATAAATAATTTTTTATTAAATATTGCTGAAGCAGTTCATTGAGGAGCCAGCTGCTTCCCAGTCTTCTTATCTTTAAGCAGAATAACACGCACAGGACAGACTTCTGCTGCTTCGATGTTTTCCTTGAGTTTATCATCGCCTATCTCAGAATGCATCAAGTCAGGCTTGCCGTCCTCACGCATGACCCATTGCTCAGGAGCTACTGCACAGCATGCTGCAGCGCCTATGCAGGCTTCCCTATCGAAATCTATTTTATATTTTTTTTCGCCTTTTGTGTATGGTTCCTTTGGTGCTTCTGCCATATTGATTTTTGCCTTATAATGACTTATAAAACTTTTGCATAAGCAATGCATCCTTTTCAATATTAGGGCTTTCGCATGTGACAACGCCCTTTATATTAAATTCCTTCAATACCTTCAACAGATCTTTATACTTAAAAGGACATTCATCAAGATTGACATGATTTCTTTCCCCCTTGTCTGTAAATTCTATTCCTTCCATGTGGATGTGCATGTTATTTAATCCTTTCCTGCCAAGATGCTTTTCTATAGCACTCAATAGCTTGTGGAATTCTTCTCTGTTATTCCATTTTCCCAATGTCCTGCTGTATTGATGGGCAAAATCGAAGCATGGAAGAACATTTTCCATTTCTTCAGCCAACTTGATTAATTCGTAACTGTCTGCAAACTGGTTTATCTTTCCGCCTGTTTCAGGCCTGACAAAAATCTCATGGCCTCCGTTTCTTAAGGTTGAAATTATGTCTTTTAGATAGATTTTGATTTTATCATATACTTTCTGAGGGTCTTCATTTGAGTAATATGCCATGTGGTAACATATGCTCCAGCAACCGCACATGCTTGCTATCCTGGAAGCATCCAGGATTCTCTTTATGCTTGCTTCTAACACTTTCTTGTCTTGTGAATTAATATTTATCGCATATTGGCCATGGCATGTCAAAATAATATCCTCGTCAACTGCTGTTTTTTTGATTATTGGAGCCTTGTCTTTTGTTATGTTGACTGAGCGGACAAACTCCAGCTCCATTGAACCTAAGCCTAACCTCTTAACTGTTTGTATCCCATCTATTGTATTACTTGAGATATTTGGAATGCCTGCAGTTCCGAAAAACAGATTGTTTATAGTTTTCATTTTAACAAAGAGGTTATGAACTTAGCAATTCCATACACCAATAATTCTAATGCTACACCAATGAAAACTTTTATGAGGCCATTCTTGAGTTGATTTTTCTTGGCGATATATGCCTCTCCAATGCCAAAAATGAACAATAATACAAGGCTGTTGAATATTGAAAGCAAGAATGCAAGATTGTCTGATGGCTTGAAAAACAACGGCAGCAATATAACTGCAGATACTATGACAAATGACAAAAACAAGACAATGCTTTTTTTAAGATTGAATGATGCGATAAGCAATGCAAGAAAAAGATTAAATATAAGTGCGGCGATGATAATTGTTTTTATGCTGCTGTAAGTAAAATTAAAGATTGTTATGATGATTAGCATTCCCAATATAACATAATTCAAGCCGGATGCAATGTCATTAAATGTTTTTGCAAAGTTATTATTGGCAATAGTTTTCATCTTTTTTCAACTGCAGAAGAATTTTATTAATCTTTCCATAGACTTATCTTATCTTATGTTTTTTTACATAAGATTCCAGCTTATCCATGGCCCTGCTTATTACCTTGTAATCAGTAGCGTAGCTTAATCTTACGTAGCCTTCGCCGTAGCGGCCAAATTCCCTCCCTGGAACAACAGCAACCTTTGAATGCTTTAATAAATCATATGCGAACTGGAAGCTGTTGTCATGAACATTCTTTATGTTTGAAAAGGCGTAAAACGCGCCGTATGGGGTTATTGTTGGAAGGCCAATCTCATTCAGCCTCTTGACTATGAACTTCCTTCTCCTGTCATATTCCTTGACCATCTTTTCGATGTATTTAGGATCTATTGAAAGGGCTTTTGAAGCAACCATTTGACTTAGTGTAGGCGAGCATAATGTTGTGTAGATATGGGTCTTTGTCATTGCTTCTATCAAGTTTCTTGGACCGACTGCATAACCCACGCGATAGCCACACATTGCAAATGACTTGCTGAATGTGTAGAAGCTAATAACATGATCCTGCATGCCGTTCAGGCTTCCGATGCTGATATGTTTTTTGCCGTATATCAAGCGCTCGTATGCCTCGTCGCTGAAGATGTAAAGATTGTATTCCATTGCTATATCAGCAAGCTCTTCAAGGATTTTTTTGCTTAATACTGTGCCTGTCGGATTAGATGGGGTGTTGATCATTATTACTTTAGTTTTCTTTGGATCTATTAATTTCTTTAATCTATCAGGATTTATTTCCCAATTCTCATCCTCTCTCAATTCCAATGGGATTGGAAATGCATCAAACAGTTCGAACATCGGAAGATAGCCTAGAAAGCTTGGATTAGGAATGATTGTCTGCTCGCTGACATCAAGAGTGCAGGCAGTTGCAAGCAATAATGCCTCTTGGCTGCCGCAGGTGACAATGATGTTGCTTGGATGGGCTTCAATATGGTTTTCCTTCTTTAGCTTTTGGATTATGGCTTCCTTAAGCTCATGCCTGCCTCCTGGAGGGCTGTAGTGATTGCACTTGTCTGCAAACTCTCTTGTGAATTCAACTATGGGTTTTGGGGCTGGAAAGTCTGGCTCGCCAGGACCAAGAGAAAGCACTTTCTTATCTTCTGCAGCAAGCTTTAGAAGCTTGGCTATGACTGCGTCAGGCAACTGAATCTCACGTTCTGCAATGTGCACCATCTTTTTCTAGAAGACCAGGGAGAAGGCTGTTTATATACTTTTATGGTAATTTTATAAGAATGATACTACTGTTTAGGAGAAAGCCAAAAATTTCCGATAATTATATATAAGAGTATGACTTAAAGGGTGTTGGGGGTTAGAGTACTAGCAATTACAAAAGGGTGTATAATAACATTTATCACAACCCAACTTAATAGTTGGTTTCATGGTCACAGGATTGGGTAGCTGGGTTTTCTGCTATGTCTTTTCCCTAACACCTCTTTTCCCCACTACCCCTTCCTTGACATTTCTTGAGTAACAACAAAGGACTTTTAAACAAAAAATCACAATCCAGCAGAGTGGAAGAGGCCAATATATCACCTGGAAAAAACCAAAGGCATAGTGAAGGCGTGAAGAAGAAGCTGTTCATTGCTGTTGTCATAATATTTCTAATTGGGTTTATAATTGCAAATGTTTATTTGTTCTTTCCGAGCCTGCTGCCGCCATTAAAGATAGGAAATATCGGGACTGTTGAAGAAAGCCAAGAGATTGAGCAGGACATGCAGGATTATGAAGATGAGACGCAATATGAGGAAGAAACAAAGCTAACAGAAGAAGAACAGCCTGTTGAAAAAAAGCCTGAGGAAGAAAAGAAGATACTAACGGGTGTTGGAAAAAAGATATATGTGATAAACCAATTTTCAAATGATGTATGGCTGATAAACCTTGACGAGGAATCTATAATAAAAAAGATTCCTGTTGGCAATACGCCTATTGACGGGTCTTACGACGGGGAGATGCTGTATGTCAGCAATTCCAAAGATGACACTATAAGTGTTATTGACGGGATGCATGAAAAGGTTGTAGATACAATCCCAACAGGAAGGAATCCGCTGGGGATAATAGCTGTAGATGGGGAGGTGTTTGTTGCAAACAATGGGGAAAACACAATGCATGCAATCAATGTAGATACAAAGGAGAAAAGGGATGTTGAGTTCATGGCAGGACCAAGCTTCATGATGCCCAACATAAAGAGGACTAGATTCTATCTTGCAAGCTCTGATTCTCATAGACTGACAATAATAAACCCATCAATATACAATGTGATAAAGAACATAGAGGTAGGGACAAGACCAAACTATGCTGCTGTGAGCGATGATGAATCATTTGCTGTTACAACAAACAAGGACAGCAATGACATATCTGTAATCCCATTAAAACTGCAGAAGGAATCGCACAGGATTCCAACAGGGATAACTCCTGTAAGCGCTGCAATATCCAAAGACAACCAGCTTGCGTTTGTTGCAAACAAGGACTCAGGAGACCTGGCTGTTGTAAGCCTGAATACCATGAAGGTTGTGAAGAAGATAGACATTGGAACTCCAATGCATGTAAAAGTGATAGGAGACAGGGTTTATGTTGCAAGCCAGACTAAGAATGCTATAATAATAATCGACATAAAGAAGCTCAAGATAATAGGCAGCATACCAACAGGGATAGGGCCTGCTTCAATAGTGGTAAAGGAAAACACATAATAAAAAGAAGAAATCTTTAAAAAGCGTATATTTGTTCTCGTCACGTATATGGCACAAAAAAAGACAAAGGAAGAGGTAATGAGGGACATGGAAATAGGCGACAAGGAACAGGACATATATTCTGACGCAGGCAGGGAAGAGCTCATTGATGAGGAGGATGAGATCACAGACATTGATGAGGGATTCATGAAGGGATATGAAGAGGAAGAGAAGACAGCAGAATGCAAGAACTGCGGGGACATCCTAGTCAATGAGAATGTTGTAGAAGAAGAGATTGATGATGTTGTCTACAGGTTCTGCTCATCCGAATGCGCCACTGAGTTCGAGCAGAAGAAGAGAAAAGAATGATTCTTTTGCCTGAATACCTTGGGAAAATTAAGAGAATTAAAAAACAAAAGGGTATTCATTTTAAGAGCTTTGAAGATTTTCTAGACAGCATAGAACATGCATAATTATTAAACTAGGATCATCACGGTAATATCTATCTGAAATAAAAATCAATAAAGAATACCAACAGTCACGTATTTAACATCTGAAAACCTTCTTTTTCCTGAATCAGGCTTGTCAGAATTATCGCCTGCAGTAATAGCATACCATCCCTGCCCATCATAACCAACTTCTATGACACGATGGACTATCAAGCTTGCCCCGTAACTGAATGCAATTATGTCTCCCACATGAATATCATCTTTCGTTTCGGGGATTATCTCGATGCTGTTTGCAGTATCATCCAATATTGGATCCATTGAGTTGCTGTTTGCGAATCTCGCCCAGCTGATTTGATGATTACCTAATGAGATTTCAACCTTGTTGTCGTAAACCTTGATTTGGTCTTCCTTTATGTGGTCGTAAGGGCTAGGCCTTTCCAATAATACACTTGATGAAGGCGATGATGGAAGCTGTTCAGGAGCGAAATAATTGCTTAAAACAGCACCGCTTGAGAAGCCTAGACCAAAGTAGAATATGACCATCAAAGCAACCAGCCAGACCTTGTTCATGCATAACCCCCAAAATACTCTTTGTGCAGGGATTTATAAAGTTTTCTTTAATTACTATTATTAAG
>CAYITV010000061.1:0-5267 GCA_964366285.1 Candidatus Woesearchaeota archaeon
TTTGTGTTGCATGTCTTATTTAGAATCAAATCCGTCATGGTCCATGGATCGCGGGCGAACTTTCTGATGGTGATTGTGTGACCTTTTGTCGAGACCGGGAAGAGAACTGCGTTCGCCCTGTCTCCTGTCAAAAGATGGGCGTCAAGCAACGGATTCAATGTAGTGATTTGTCTTCCTACCCTTCTTCCAATGATGTTTGCGTAATTTAGAATCTGCTCTTCACTTGACAGAATGATGTTTGTTTCCAGCCAGCCAAAACGCTTGTGATAGACTCTGACAGGCTCTCCAGATGACGTGATGACAACTTCCTCAAGGTTCTCGTCTGCTGTCAAGTATTCTATGTCGCCGAGGCCAAGCATGTCCTGCATCAGAACATTAACAAGAAGCCTGACTGTTTCCTGCGGAATGTTTGGGACTTTTGACTTGATCAACTGCTCTGCGCGCTCGCTGAACTTTTTCTTCATGACATCAACTGACTTTGGGTCAAGAATCTCTTTTGTGCTGACAACCACCTCCCTAATCAAGCCATGTTTTATATTTTCAAGCAAGGCTCTTGTGGCAGGGGCAACCTGCGGAACTTCAACAGTGTAGATATTAGTCAATCCTTTTCCGCCAATGATCGAGACGTTGACTGAAACTTCATCGACTTTTATTGTGTACTCTTGGATTTTTTCCATCTTATCTCCATGTCTCCCACTGCAGGATAATAGATCTCAGCAAGATCCTGCTCTTTCATGATTTTTCCCCATTCTTCTGCTTCCTGCTTTGATATTCCAAATGCGCTTGCCACTTCATTCACCTTGATTGTCTTGCGATCCTTGAGGATTGCGTACAATTTATCGAGGTCAGTCTCGTATCTGCCTGCATAGCTTGCGAGAGTTGACTTGATTTCCTTAACATTCTCCTCTTCCTCAGCCTCATAGACGATTTTTTTCCTTTTTAATGTTTTCTTAATCTGAATTGAGACTATAATCACTATGGCGAGCATGGCCAATGAGAGGCCGATATAAAACATTGGCGAGGCGAATTGCAGCAGCTTCAACCAATATGGAAGCAGGAACATGCCTTTTACATAAAGGATTACAATATACAACAAGGAACCCAGGAAGAACAATGATGAATAAATCAGCTTTTTCTTTTTTGATTTCTTCGTGATTTCCAAATATGTCTGGTTGAAGAGATCCTTCGGCCAATGAGATTGTATTGCCGCCTCCCTTATCTTATCCTCATTGAATCCCATATGGATGCTGTCCAAAATGAACTTGCGCAGCATTGCAACCTTGTTGTCAACCTGCTCTTTTGAAGCTGGTTCCTTGATGACCTTGATGTCTTCCTCCTTCTGCTTTTGGATAGGCTTTTGTTTTTGGCCTTTTATGTCTGCAACATTGATTTCCTCTTTTTGTTTTTCTTTTCTTGGCAGAAGCTCGTGAAGCGAGGAAAAGAAGTTTTTTATGAATGAAACCTTTTGCTGCTTATCCTGTTGTGATGGCAAAGAAGAGATTTTATGTGCAATAGGCTGCTGATCAGGCGGTTCTTGATATCCGATGTCACTCATCTTAGCAAATGCCGGGGGTATTGACGACTGAGGTTTGTTGGCCATGCTATTTCGAGAGCGCTCTTTTCTTAGGCTGTATATCTCAAATAAGGAGAAGCTGCAAAGCAATAAACCAAGGATTAATAACAGGACAAACCACGTAGTTGGAAAGAAGAGCGAGGCGACAAGTATAACGGCCCCAACGCCCAAAAGCACCTCGTAAATGAACGTCCAATTCATTTTTTAAACGTTGCCCCTGTATCTTTATTAACTGTTGTTTTACTTCTTGAATGGTTACACTATGCGGTAAAAACTGTACTTTCCGATGCCCAAATCCTGTGAAGTTAGGTTAAAAGAGTCGTATGTGTAGAATGTGATATTACGGGGGAGGGGGATTGCGTAGTTAACAGTAACTGTGGCAGTGAAGTTATATGCATAGGGTGCAATGAACATCTGGCCTTTGTCCTTGAATGGGCCTCCATTTGCCGTGTTTATGCTGATCTGGGGCCATGGCATTGATGTAGAAGGCGTGCTTGTATTTATTCTGATAATCTGGGCTAAATCATCCGGGTTTCCGCTTATGTCGAGAAAACTGATTGATTTTGTGTCTGTTGAGTTGTCATTAGGACCATAATATTCAACAGTCAATTCTGTCAGACCTGCAGTGTAATAATCCCAGCTTACATTGCCGTCTATTAACGGGTTCTTAAGTATTATTTTGTAACTTTCTATTTCTGCTGATGCAGGTGATGATTGGTCGTAAACTATAAGACCATTTGTCGGTTGACTTGGCATATTTGGTGACAAGGAGAAGGTTGTTGGCTGGATGTGACTATCAGTATATAAATAGGTGTATGACATGTTGACTTCTGGAGTGAAGATTGATGTCGAGTTTGTGTTTGGGAAAACAGTGTTGCTTGATGTGAAATTGAAACTAGGATACAAACCTCTGATTAATGTATTTGATGCATTATACAATGATGGAAAGTAAATGAAGGCGTAATCTGTAATATATAAGTCGCTGGGCAAAACATAAGGGGAAGGGATTGCGACTGAAAATGAATGCTCAGTCTGGTTTCCTGTGTAGTTAAACGGAAAAATTCCAAGATACATTGTGCGGTAAGATTCTTGGATTGAATTTGCCATGTTGTATAATCTGTCCATAGATCCAAGTTCAAATACCCTTTCTTCAGAATCCTGTGCATTCTTGAGTATTGCTGAGCCCACTGCCAGAATCATGATACTGATAAAGGTCATGCCCAACGTCAAAAATGCACCTCTTTTATTAAGATTCATCATGTTCCTCCCTTCAACCAGATGCGATAACGCAAGAGATGGACTCCTTCAACAGGATTCTCAAACTGATGGAGAGGCCATGGCTTTTTGACTGCAAACAACCTTTCTCCAGCTCCGACAAACCTGTCATTTGTTGTGTTTATTTCACCAGTAAATCCAGCACCAAGGTTCAACATCGAATCGTTTGTTGAGCCAGCATATGCTGCAGATCCTAAAATCCTGAACCAATAGACACAGCCAGTATCTATTCTTAGCGTAACATCGTTTACCCCCTTACCAAAATTAAATGGCCCTACTAATGCAGTGCCATTAATTTTTGATGAGACGGGGAGAATGCGCTGCTGGCCGCTGTAAGGAAAATTAACCCTAATAATCAAGGGCGTGTTGCCTGATGGGTTGTTTAATAAATTCACCCTTGAGCTAACATTAACCTGCAGCATTGTAGTCATATTTCTCTCTAGATATCTGGTGTAGTATGAGATTGCTTTGTTTTCACATAGTGGGCAGTTAAATGTATTAGGGGATGGGCATGAGGAGGTTGTAGGACTTGAAAGGTTTGTTATAGTCTCCTTCAAATCGCTAATAGACACCCACATGTCGTAATTAGACGGCAGGTATTTGCTGATGTTCAGCAATGTTGGGTTAATGTTATATGGGCCTGGACCAAATGAGCTGTTTGTGTCATTGATAACAACTGCTGCCAGGCTGCCATCATAATCAAGCATCGTGACAACATCCTCTGCAAGCTTGACTGCCTGGAGATGGGACAAGGAGCTCTTGCTTGCCAGGGTAAAATAATAAACGCTATTGATGACCATGAGAACGACAACTGTAACTGCTATTGCTGCGTCTAATGCGAATATAAGGCCTTTCTTGCTGTTCTTGAGAGAATTTTTCTTTTTTATTTCCATACTGCAAACTCCAATATGTGCGGCTGGCCCTTGTAAAAAACAAAGCGGGCGAGGTTAACGGTAAACTTACCTGCAGGTATCCTTCCGCTGTCGTAAACAACCTTGTTGTCAGGGGCCTTGAGCAGGATGCGATATTCGTAGAGGCTTATCTTCATTATGCTCTTCAGGTTAGTATAGTATGCCTTGCTTGGATCACTCAGCTGGGCAAACTTGTCAATCTTTGCATCAGAAATGACGTGGTCATATTCTGCCAAGCCGAACATCGTTGTGCTTAATTCTGGATTTTGGGAATTCTCCCAGTTTTCAGGATAGCCGCCACTCTTCACAAGCGCGTCAACAATGTGATAACCTTTCAAAACCATGGTGTCGTAATCCAGCCTTGATTGAAGGCGGCTGTTGTACAGATTCCAGATTAATGTCGTAATCGTAATAAGAACTATGAATATTGCAACTGCTATGAACAAATCTGTTATAGCTGCCTGGGCTCTCTTTTTTGTCAATTGATTATAATTAAAACAAACCATTTTTTATGGATATTATTTTGGCTGTTGCTCAACGTGATCGATGACCGGGAATTCGTTTGATGACAAACCATATTGCTTTACTGTGACCGTGTAAACTCCCGAGTTTGGATGAGGATCAATTGTAAACGACATCAGAGTTTCGCTTTGCGCTTGATCTTGGTCAAAAGCGTATTGATAAGAGACCTTGTTTTGCGTGATGTCTTCTGTTCCTACTATGATAATTATTCCATCCTTTGCGAGATTATTGCCGCTGATAGCTGCCTTGTCAACGCCGTAAAAATTATTTGGTATTACATCATTGATCTGAGGGGCGTTTAAGATTGCTAATCCATCGGCAGTGTAAACTACAGAGACAATTCCAGGCTGCAAAACAAACATGCCAGACAATCGCGTTGTTGATGGAATTGTGAGCTCTTTGTCATTCTTCAATGTTGATGTAACATATCCTTCAGGAGAAACTGTGATTGACTTGACATCGTCCATGCTTACAGTAGTTGCGCTACCTTCACCGAGATAGCTTATCTCTTCAAGGCTGGTTGCCAACTGAACTGTCTGAGCAACACCGTTGACAACCCCGATATTCTCGCCAAGCGTAAAGAACGAGTAATCAAAGAGCGGAATGACCAGCAGTATGACCATTCCTATGATAATCAGGTATTCATATGTTATCTGACCTCTTTTTCCTTGACTCATGGCTGTTTTTAACCTATATTTTGGATTTTTTAATGCTTTCTATTCTGATTTTATGTGATTGTGATGTTGCTGTTGACGTTCATTATCGTATAATAATTCAATGCCTGCAATGTTGTTTTAGGATCCTTCATTGGCGCACTGAAACCGCACGTTGCTTCAACCTCGCCTGGACCAGCAGACGTAGTCCCGACAACTATGACTCCATTGCTGTAGACTTCTGACTGCTCGCGCACATAAATCCTTGCTGATGTTCCATGGCCGCCAATTGCAACTCCTGATATGTAATCTGCAATCTTGAAGCATTGATTC
>CAYITV010000062.1:0-5198 GCA_964366285.1 Candidatus Woesearchaeota archaeon
GCTTCTTCCAATACTTCATTAGGCTGTTTCTTCTCTTCACGAATCTCTTCCATCTCCTCTTCAAAATGGCGCGTCAATTGTTCGTCAATTATTTCTGGGGAATACTTCTTCAGTGTATCCACTGTGGCAATGCCTAACTGCGTTGCTTCTATGGATTTTTCAGTGATATAATTGCGCTGGTATAAAGTATCAATAATGCTTGCGCGTGTCGCTTTTGTACCCAGGTTGAGGTTCTCAAGTTCTCTGATCAGCGATGCTGGCGTGTAGCGCTTAGGCGGCTGTGTTTCCTTCTCTTCTGATGCAACCTTTGGATTCTTTAACTGCTGTTTTTCCTTTAGCTTGGGGATTTCTTCGTCCTTGAAGTCTGCATAAGGACTGTAAAACTCATGCCAGCCTGGAACTGTTGTTATTGTTCCTTTTGCTATGAAAGGTTCTCCGTTAACATCTATGTCTGCTGTTATGGTTTTTCTTTTTGCAGGAGGAGCGAATGTTGCCAAGAATCTTTTGACAATCAGGTCATAGACTTTTTTATTTTTGTCTTTTATTGTTTTTATTTCTCCGGTGGGATAGATTGATGGATGGGCAGGATCTGTTTTCTTTCCTTCATTTGGCACAAGACTCTTTTTTAACAATTCATGCGCGTGCGAGGAATATTCTACCTGTTTTGCAAGCTGCTCCAATATCTTTTTGTATTTTATGGATAATGGAAGCTTTTGAGAAGATGTTCTGGGATATGAGATAAATCCTGCAGTGTAAAGCTCTTGTGCAATAGATAATGTGTCTTTTGGAGATATTCCAAAGCACCTGTAAGATTCTGTCTGCAGAGTTGTCAGGTCAAATGGTGTTGGAGGTGCCTGCGTGAATTCTGTTTCTTTAATGGATTTAACTATGGCTGGCTTGTCTTTTGTTTTCTTGAGAATTTGGTCAACTTTTTTCTTGTCAAATATCTTTCCTTCCTTGTGATACGCTGTTGCTTCCTTTGTCTTTAATTCTATTTCCCAATATGGCTCTGGCTTGAATGCTAGGATTTCTTTTTCTCGATCGACGATGATTTTCAATGTTGGGCCTTGGACGCGGCCGGCAGACATCACTTTAAATGAACCAGCTGCCTTGATTGACCTTGTTAAAGCACGAGACATTGAGATGCCCCAGAAATAGTCCATGAAATGGCGCGTTTCTCCTGCCTTGATGTTTTCGAAATCGAGATGCGGAGAGGCTTTTTCGTAGCTTTCTATTAATTCATCTTTTGTCAATGTTGAGAATTTCATTCTTTTAGCATCTTTATGATGAGCAATGAAGCGTATGCAATTGAATCCGATCACAGAACCTTCGTCATCAAGATCGCAAGCGACGGCAAACGAATCTGCGTCCTTAGAAAGTTTCTTTAAGGCATCTAGATATTTTTTTGAGAATTCTGAAGCTTTTTTTACTTCATGAGATGGTTTCCATTCTACTGAGAATACAGGGTAATTCCAACCATTTTTTTCTTTTTCTGCCAATGTGAAGAGATGACCAACAGCACAACCAACAAGAATTTTTTTTCCCTTGTGCTCTAATTCAAAATATGAAACTTTGTTTATTGCATTCTTTTTTGGTTTTTTATCTGCCAGAGCTTCTGCTATCTTTTCGGCTTGTGCTGGTTTCTCGCAAATTATCAATTCATAGCCTTCTTTAGCCATAGTTTGGGATGATTATTTCATAATGTATAAAAGGCTTTTGCTTGTGTCAGTATTGCGAAGTTTGCCAATTAAAAGAGAAAAACATAAAAGATAACAATTCCCTTAAATCTGTATGTTTATAGAAAGTACAAAAATAAAAAAGAAAGTGGACATTCATGATTTTAAAGCATTAATCAAAAAATATCAATCAGATCAGATAATATGCACTCCACACACTTTCTTTAGGTTAGGCCAGGCTCAAAGGGAGATTTATACCTGTGAAGAATTAAGAAAGATATTATTGCTGCAAACACCATTTCTGGCTGGATTGCAGAACAACAGAAACTATGCAGTATACTACAAGTATCAAAAAAGGAACCTAAAAACAATACTAAAAATCGGTAATAGAAAGGTTAATATAATAACCTTTTATTTTATAGAAGAATGGCAAATACCAAAGATATGAAAGCGGAAAAGGAGATGTATTTGGAAGCGAAAGGAGAAATGGATTATGATTATGTAAATGACATTCTCTTTTTCAAGGTAAAAGATAGAGAATACTCTTTTTCATTAGAATTTCAGAATATGACAATAGACCTAGACAAAGAGAAATTTATTGTGGGTATACAAATATTTGATGCTTCTGAATTTTTGGGGATCACAAAAATCAATTTGAGAGAAATTCCAAAGTGGCAGTTTAAAGCAAAAATAAATCAGGGCGTAATTGAGATACGTTTGTTTTATCAATTGAAGGTTAGAAACAAGGTTATAGAAAAAACACCAATCATAATTCAAGAAAACAAATCAAATCTTCCAAGCCCTCAAATCGTTATGACCACATAGTTTTTGTACCATGCAACTCAAGGGAAAAGTTGTTCTTATCACAGGAGCAAGCAGGGGCATAGGAGAAGCATTTGCACAGATCTTTGCAGAACAAGGATGCAATCTCGTCTTGTGTGCACGCAGTGCACCAGAATTGAAAAAGAACCAACAACGATTCGAAAGACTAGGAATCAAATGCGTAACTGTTGTTGCAGATGCGAGCAAGAAAGAAGATGTCAAGAAAGTTGTCAATATGGCATTAAAGACTTTCGGAAAAATAGATATTCTTATCAATAATGCCGGATTTGCCGTGTATAAACCACTTATTAACACCACAGACAAAGATTATCAGGAGACTATTGATGTCAACCTTAAGGGAGTTTTTCTCTTTTGCCGCGAGATCATGCCAATTATGGAACAGCAAGGAGAAGGAGTTATTATCACGGTCAGTTCATCTGCCGGAAAAACTGGATCTGAGGGACTTACCATTTATTGTGCAACGAAATTTGCTGTTGAAGGATTTATTCAAAGCCTTGCTCAAGAGGTAAAAAATGTAAAGGTGTGCACGGTGTGTCCTGGGCCTGTGAATACCAAGATGTATCGTGACAATTCTCCTGGAGAGGATTATAGCAAGCTTGACAAACCAAGAGATATTGCTGAAAGAGTGCTGAAATTGGTGCAAAAAGGCATTGAGAATGGGGCTTCGTATAATGTTAGAAGCTGAAATCTTTCTGTTTAGTATCATAAACATTTGTTAACTTATGTGAACAGATATAATGGCTGTCAAACTATAACTCAATAATCCTACCTTTCTTTCCCACATTGAAAATCCTTGTCTTTCCAATCTTTTCTTCTATTCCTTCTGCCTCGTGGACATGACCACAAATCAAGATGTCAGGCTGGAATTCCTTGATTGCTTTGGTCAATCCCTTGCTGCCCTGCACAAAATGAGAGAATTTTTCCATTATTGAATCAGCAGGGTGGGTATGCGTGACCATTATCTTCTTTGGAGAATCTTTAACTTTTTCAAATCCTTTTTTCAATGTTTCAAATATTTCCTCGTCAGTTAACTGTGTCAGACCAACATCAGCACCGCCGCATCCAAAAATACCGACGTCTTTGTATTTGACTGCATAGCCGTGCAGGTTAGTGATGTTGTACATTTCAGCAAGGAAATCTGCTGTTGCAATTGTTTCGTGATTGCCCGGCACGATAAAGACGCGTTGTTTTCTTTCAATAAAGGGGCCAATAATCCCAGAAGTCCTGTCTTCTTCTACTATGTCTCCATTAAGAATGACTAAGGATACATTCTCTTTTTCTGCTTGCACTGCTAGCTTTTTTGCGAGAGATGTATCACTATGAAAATCTCCTGCTGCTAGAATCTTCAGTTTTGATGGCATATCTAACCTTTAGAAATTTCGTTTATATAAAGATTGTTATACACTTAAAGAATTTAACGATTATCGACCTTGCCCTTGTGCCATCCAAGATGCTCTGAAAGCTGTGCTTGGATTTTTGCTGTCCTTGTGTGCAATGCCATAGAAAATCCAAGATTTGCAACAAGCAAGGCTGTGGCTAATTCATCAAAACCGAGACTGCCGCCAAAGATTTTTCGAAGAATTTCAAAGATTAAATATACAATAAAGAGCGCGAATAGCCAGTATAATACTCTCGTTATTTTCATTTTGCTACCTGCACTATAAACCAGATAACCAAGACAATAAGCAAGATAATCATAAGGATAGTGACCACATCGAATTCAGTTTTTTGCATGTCTACATTAGAGATATTCTTCTTTATTAACTTTATCATGAAAAAACCGGAAATATTACACTTTTTCCAGAAGGGTATTGTTGTTTGTTGTAATATTTTCAGTTTATTGAGAATTCTCCGAATTTCCTTCTCTTTTAATCGAAAGCAATTAGAATATTTTATCCTATCTTCTTGAAACCATTGTATTTCTGCAGTGCCTTAGGGATATCAACAGAACCATCTTTATTTTGGAAGTTTTCAAGGATTGCAACCATCATGCGTGAAGTGGCAACCATAGTATTGTTAAGTATGTGAACATGCTCTTTTTCTTCTTTATTTTGATATTTTATGTTCAATGCACGTGCCTGGTAATCAGTACAGCTTCCTGCCGATGTTATCTCTGCGTATTTGCCTTGGCGCGGGAACCAAGCTTCTATGTCATACTGCTTTGCGAACTTTGCTCCCAAGTCACCGCTGCAAATCTCTATGACGCGGTACGGAATTTCCAGAGACTGGACAAATTCTTCAGTAATCTTCTGCATTTCCTCCAGCATTTTGAATGAGTGTTCTGGAAGAGATAACACCACTTGTTCTACTTTATTGAATTGATGCATGCGGAATAATCCTTTTGTATCAACACCGTGGCCTCCTATTTCTTTCCTGAAACATGGAGTGAGCGCACAAAACTTCATCGGCAGATCTTTCTTGTTTAATATTTTATTTTTTAATAAAGAAACCAGCGCGTGTTCTGCAGTGCCTATAAGATAAAGATTTTCTTTTTCAACTTTGTAGACTACCTGCTCGAAATCTTCTAACCCATTAAGTGCACCAAGCAATGTATTGTAGTTTAACATCAATGGCGGAACAACTAGGTTGAATCCTTTCTTAAGAAGAAAATCTACACCATATCGCTGCAACGCGTGATCAAGCTGAGCCATTTGGCCAATGAGATAATTAAATCCCTGG
>CAYITV010000063.1:0-5102 GCA_964366285.1 Candidatus Woesearchaeota archaeon
TTAGTGCTGAGCTTGCGATAGAAAATCTCAGGATTCACATACGGTGACCCAAAAAGGTCATCCTCCCACACGATGTGCACATTATTGTTGCTGTCAACAGTTATCGCAGGAATCAAAGAATTGCTGGTGTTGTTAAACGAAACGCGTATTTTGTTCGTGATAGGGAGAGCATTGTTGGTGAATTTCACGTAGTAAATCTCGTCGGTGTACATAGCTGCATCATCTCGCGAGTCAGCATAAGCAAGATGAAGGAAACCGTTGCTGTCAACAGCGATGGAAGGATATTCTTCATAAACATTATCTGTCCAATTAGTGAGGGGTTTGTCCCCAATCACAATGTTCCCGTTGTTATTCAGTTTGGTATAATGAACAGCCCAGTCGCCACCAGGAAATGCACCATGGCGGTCATCCATCCATACAACGTGGACATTCCCGCTTGGATCAACAGCAAGAGAGGGAAACTGCGAGAGTCGCGGGTCATTCGTGAGTCTGAGATCACCAGTCAACGCATTGCCATTGTTATCCAGTTTTTTGTAGAAAATCTCTCTGTTGCTTCCCATCTGCTCTTCCCATACGACGTGAATGTTGCCATTGGCATCGACAGCAGAACTAGAGTAGAGAGACTGGTCGGGAGTGAAGGAGACTCTGGTATCTAATCCCCATCCAGCAGGATCAGCATATGCAAAAGAAGTAAGCATCACAGTGTAGAGAAAGAAAAAAAGAAAGAACGTGCTCCGGTTTATTATAGACATTCCAAACAAATGGACAAGGTTGGTTTTTGCCACAAATCTCCCCCGCTGTCCAACAAAGATGCTGTTTTATTTAAACCTTTGCGTTTGGGAACCTACACACATGCAATAATAACCGTATACTACAAACTTTTTAAAACACCAAAAAGCTTATAAATTATAGTACCATTCCAGAGTAGTTATCTATGCAGAGTGATAATGTGAAAACAACATCAATACTTTTGACAATTGCACTGATTTTGGCATTTTCTTTGCCATTGGCTAATGCAGGAAAGAGCTTGGTAAGCGATGAGCACAAGATAAACATATTAAACTTGTTCATAAGCGATAATTACTTAGAGTGCAACAAAAACCTGAATGCAGTAATTGAGTTCAAGAATGCTGGAACTGAGAATGAGTATGTGCACATGGAGCTTGTGAACGAGAAGCTTGGAATAGATGAGTTTGCCCCTATTGTGCTTGTAAAGCCGAATGGGATTGCATCTGTGACAATACCTGCTACACTAGAAAGCGAGCCTAAGGGAGAGCATGAATTTGAGGTTTTTGCTTATTACAGCAATGAGATCAAGCCTTATTTCAAGTCATTCACATTCAAGGGCTGCCAAGAACCAGCAAAGGATGATATGCAACCGGATGATGCAATAATCGCACAAAGCGGGCTGGAAGGCAGGGAAACAGCTGTTAAAGGGCTTAATTTGCAGACTTGGTATATAATCCTCATGGTAGCGCTGATATTTGTGTTGGTATTGGTTTACCTGCTTAAATTATACATCCAGAACATAACCAATAGAGAATAGGCATAATAATATATAGTTTACCACCGAAAAGTTTATATAAGGTTTGTAACTTCAAAATAGCAACAAAGAGGACAAAATAATCAAGGGGGTTTACAGCAAATGAAAAGAAATTCGGGATTGATTGCGTCTGTCTTGATATTTATAATCGCAGCATTACTTGTTTTACCAAATGTTCATGCAACGCCAATTTATGACATAACAAACGTAGAGGTCAATGACATTGACATAACTGGAAGCACCTTTGATGTTGAGAGGGATCAAGACCTGGACATCGAGGTTACAATTGCTGAAATCTCAAATATTACTAATGCTTTTGTTGACAATGTAAGAATAGAGGCTGAAATCATAGGATATGAGTTCGGACCAATATCCGACATAACTCCGGTTTTTTCAGTCGAGGCGGGAGTAACTTACAAGAAGACATTAAGACTGCACATACCGGATGACATTGACTCCTCAAAGGTTTACACACTAAGGATAAGGGCATCTGATCCCATAGAAGAGGTAGAGAAGACATATTCATTGAATGTTGATGAGCAGAGGCATGCATTGAACATTTTTGACGTGATCATCTCGCCATCAAAGGTACAGGCAGGAAAGCCATTCTTCGGAAAGGTCAGGGTTGAGAACCTTGGAGAGAAGGAAGAGAATGACATCAAGGTTGTGATGTCGATACCGCAACTTGGGATAAGCGAGTCTGGGTTCATTCCTGAATTAGTCACGCAGGAGCAAGAGGAATCAGAGGATTTCTTTGAACAGCAAAGCTCAGATGAGATTGAATTCATATTAAGAGTGCCTGAGGATGCGCCTTCAGGCGATTATACAGTGCAGGTAGATGTCACATACAACAGAGGAAACTCAAAATTATCGCAGACAAGAAAGATAGCTGTTGAAGCATTGCCACAACCTGCAGCTGTTGAGACCGTGATTAATCCTGAATCAACAATGAAGACAGCTACTGCTGGAAGCGAAATTGTTTATAGGATAATGGTGGCTAATTTGGGAACTGACAAGGGTGTTTATTCAATACAGCTTGATGGCACACAATGGGCAGATGCGCATGTAGAGCCTGGATTCCTGACTGTAATGCCAGATTCGACAGGCGAATTTACAGTATTTGTGACTCCATTGGCAAGTGCAGAGGCAAGGACATATAATTTCAATGCAAGGGTAATGCTTGGGACCGAGGTTGTTTCAGATGTCATACTGCAGACCAAAGTTGAGAAAATGGCAGAACCTTCAGCTTCTCCAGCTACTTTCAAGACAATATTAGCAATTATTTTTGCTGTATTGGTGGTTGTGCTGATTGTGCTTGGCATCGTTATTGCCGTAAGGAAGACTGCAGAGGCTGAGGAAGAGACACCTGGAACTGCTGAAGGGCAGACTTATTATTACTCGCCTAAGAAATAAACTATCACTTTTTCTTCTTTTTGCTTTTTTTTCAATGAGCACAAATGTTTATAAACATGGGGTGCTTGTAGGCTGATATGAGCATTCCTAGCTACTCCCGCATGATTAGTACAGTTTTTTTGGTATTTCTATCTATGCTTGTTTTTGTCCAATTCGGTTCGGCAGCAGAGTGCGGCGCCACGCCAACAAATGGCTGTACAATCTCGCAAAGCACGACCTTCAATCCAGGCACTTATAGTCTTTCCAATGGTATTCTAATTAGCAGGTCAAACATCATTCTCGATTGCAATAATGCTGTGCTAGATGGAGGTGTTGGAACGCTCAGCTCTGGCATAAAAATTCAGCAAACAGCGACAAAAAGCCTTGTGATCAAGAACTGCAACGTGACGAACTATCAAAATGCCATAGAAACAGTAAGCAATCTCACGAGCGGCTCCATTCTTAACAATAATTTCATACAGAACAGGAGGGGGTTACGCTTTGTTGATGAATATCAGCAGGAAACTGCATCCAATCATAATCTTATTGCAAACAACAATTTCATTCAAAACTTTGATGTTGCAATCGACATAGAGCCAGGAGTATGGGCTCCAGACATTGGCAATTTCGCCGATAGCAACCAGATCGTAAATAACACCATCATCGGCTACAGCCCGGCAAGCGCCGGCATCTTTCTCTTCAATGGCCGCTATAATACCATAGATCAAAATACTTTTATGAAGACTGGGACAGCCATCGAGATTTATGCAGGAGGAACAGGATTTTCTGATTTTAACAACATCACATATAATACCATCACGAATAATTCAAATGGAATCCTCCTTAATGGTGCAGACCATGCACTGATTATGTTTAATGCAGTCGAGTTCAACTATCAAAAAGGGATACATTTGCGAGCCTCATCCTACAGCGATATCCATGACAACCATGTCTTTGGGACGACAGGAAGGGGAATGGAGGTTGGCATGAATGGCGCCCTGGTGACTGCTGTTGGCAATCTTATTTACAGAAACAATTTCATGAACAATAATGACAACGCTTTTGATTATGGGACGAATAATTGGAACTCAACGACAGATGGAAATTACTGGACCGACTTTGACCAGGCTGGAGAAGGATGCATCGATAATGATGGAAACAGCATCTGTGACACAGGATATGACCCTAATGCAAATGGGCCGGCAACAGGCTCCTCAACTGCCGTGGATTATCTGCCCTACATGTTCCAGTTCAACGGGGGAATCTTCAACAGCTACGCTCCTTACATTGAACCCATACCAGACATCCTCATTGATGAAGGCGACCAGGCTACCTTGACCATTATTGCCTATGGATTGGAACCATTGACATACAGCTTTACGAATCCGAACTTCCTGCAAACGCAAAGCCAGAATATCTTTACCTGGCAGACAAACTTTACTGATGCGGAAAACTATGGTTCGCACCTGGAGACCGTAACGGTAACAGATGTGTTTGGCGTCTCAGCAGAACAGAATGTGACAGTCACAGTCAACAATGTTGTTAATACAGAATGCTCCAACGCCGTGAAGAACTCCTGCACAGTCTCGTCTTCCACTACCCTTCCTGCGCAGCAGCACTACGCCTTTAAGGACGGCATCAGGATAATTGGAGATAACCTTGTACTGGATTGTGCTGGTTCGACAATCGATGGTACTGGTTCACCCTATCCATCAGATGGCATAAGCATCGGGGGAAGGGATGGCGTCACCGTGAAAAACTGCCAGGTTAATAATTACAATCGTGGTTTGTCAGTTCTCTCCTCGCTCAACAGCATCATCGACAGCATTCAGGCAACAGGCAACAAGGTAGGGATATATCTTGAATCCTCCCATAACAACCAGATAACGACAAGCTCTGTTGATACGAGTGTAGATTTTGGTGTTATGCTCGATCAGTCAAATGGAAATACTTTGAGTAACAATGCAATAACGGGAAGTTCTGCTACTGATGCAAATATTATGATAATGAACACAAACAACAATCAAATAACAGATAACGTCATCTCTTCTGTGCCTAACGGAAATGGTATGTGGATTCAGACATCAACAAACACCCTAGCTGAAGGGAATACATTTGAAAGTAGCGCAAATGGTATCAAACTTGAATCATCATCGCAAACGACAGT
>CAYITV010000064.1:0-5062 GCA_964366285.1 Candidatus Woesearchaeota archaeon
CTCCCGGATTCATCCTGAAGCTCTTGCCAGGCAGCACCTTCACCCTGTGGCACATGATGCTCATCCTGTGCAGGCTTGGCTGTCTGTTGAATATTGCTATGTCCCCGTCAATCAAGTGTCTTTCAACTACGCATCCATCAGTCAGTTCATTCACGATCTGTTCCCTTGTCTCCTCAGTTATCTTCTTTTTCTTTCCCTCAGCAGATATGGCGTAATTCGCTCCCGGATAATTCTTTGGTCCGTTTGCTATGAGCTTCAGCAGCCATTCCTTGTTCCATTCTGTCACTCTTTCAGGCACAGTCAGCTCCATTGCTATGCTGTGCGGCACTCCAACCTCGTTTACATTTATCATCGGGTCAGGGCTTATCACAGTACGGGCTGCAAAATTGACCCTCTTTCCTGCAAGATTGTGCCTGAATCTTCCCTCCTTACTTTTTATTCTTTCAACCAATGTCTTCAAGGGTTGTCCGCTTCTGTGCCTTGCAGGTGGTATGCTTGTCAATGTGCTGTCAAAGTAAGTCGTCACGTGATACTGCAGTAAATCCCACAAGTCTTCTACGATTATTTCAGGAGCTCCGGCGTTTATGTTCTCGAACAGCCTCTGGTTTATCCTGACTATGTCTCCAAGCTTGTGCGTCAGGTCATCCTCGCTTCTCTCTCCTGTCTCAAGTGTAATAGATGGCCTCATTGTTACAGGCGGAATAGTTAATATTGTCAGTATCATCCACTCCGGCCTTGCAAATGAAGTCTTCAGCCCAAGTATTTCAATATCCCTGTCAGATATCTTACTCAACCATTCTCTTATCTCGATTGGAGTTACCCTTCTCTCACCCTCCATTATTGTTGTAGGCTTCTCAAGCTTCAGTGTGTGCTGTTTCTCTCCGCAGTGCGGGCACTTCTTTATGAGTTTGACCTTGTTGATTGCCATCTTGCTTATCCTTCTTCTCTTGTCAAGGTTCTTCTCCACGTCCAATGTCGATATTGCCTGGTGGAATTTCTCTGCAGTTGCTTCATCCAGTAATATCTTGTGGCAGGTCTTGCATGTTCCTCTCAAGTAATCAAACACCATGTCCATGTACAATACATGCATGACTGGTCTGGCAAGCTCTATGTGCCCGAAATGTCCCATGCATTCCTTCAGTTTTCCTCCGCATGTCTTGCATCTCAATCCAGGATCAATGACTCCAAGCCTTATGTCCATTAATCCTCCATCAACAGGATAGCCTTCCTTGTCATAAAGCTCTGCAGTCACAACCTTTACGCTGCTTATCTTCTCAAACTCTTCCGGGCTTGTAAGCCTGAAAAGGATGCTTGCAACCTGTTTGTAAACATGCTCTATCATCAGTATTTGCTCCTCAGTTTTAATTTCGGTGTTATTCCCAGGCTTCTCAATTCATCTAGTAATAGCTTGAAAGCATAGCTTAATTCAATTGCAGTTATCTCTACATTCCCGCCGCACTTGTGGCAGAATTTGTTGTTCCTGTAGCTGTCAACGACCCCAAGCATTCCGCAGTTTTCGCATATGTGCACTATTGTCTTGTCAGAATCAAATCTCTCTTTCAACAGCAGCGAAGCCCCATGAGCAACAAAGCAGTCCTTTTCCATCTCTCCAAGCCTCAGTCCTCCGCCCTTCGCACGCCCCTCGATTGGCTGTCTTGTCAGCAATTGGATCCTTCCAGATGCCCTTGCATGAAGCTTGTTTGCAACCATGTGCTTCAATTTCAGGTAGTACATGTTCCCGATGTATATCTTTGCCTCGAACTCCTCTCCAGTAATCCCATTGTACATCCTCTCAGTTCCATTCTCCCTGAATCCCAATTCAAGAAGATGTTCTCTCAATCCCTTCTCTGGTTCGCTTGCAAATATTGTGCCGTTGATTATCCTCCCATCCAAAGCAGCAACCTTTCCAGCTATTACCTCAATCAGATGGCTTACAGTCATTCTACTTGGTATTGAATGGGGACTGAATATTATGTCCGGCGTAATTCCATTTGATGTGAAAGGCATGTCAGCCTGGTCCACTATCAGTCCAATCACTCCCTTTTGTCCATGCCTTGAGGCAAACTTGTCTCCTATCTCAGGTATGCGCTGGTGCCTCAATCTCACCTGTATCAGTCTGTTTCCCTCTTCATTCTCAGTTACGACAATGAAATCAACCACTCCATGCTCTCCATGCCTTACTATCACGCTGCTCTCCCTTCTCTTGTTGGCAGCCACGCTGAACTCATCCATCTCACCCAGGAATCGCGGAGGGCTTGTCTTTCCTATCAGCACATCCTCTTCCTTGACCTCAGCCTCTGGATAAATTATTCCATCATCTTCTAGCAGTCTATAGTCATGCTCGCTCTTGTATCCTCGCACTTCCTTGTTTGGTATTCCAATCTCATCAATCAATCCTCCACTGTACCTCAATTCCTCGACAAGATACGGCCTGAAATAAGTGCTTCTTGCAAGTCCTCTCTGCACGCTTCCCTTGTTCAATACTATGGAATCGCTCATGTTGTATCCTTCATAGCTCATCAGTGCAATCACTACATTCTGTCCTGCAGGATGCTCATCCAAATGTCCTATCTTGTATGTTTGCGATCTTACCAATGGATTCTGCGGATAGTTCAATACGCTCAAGTCAGTATCCATTCTCACCAGATAGTTTGAGGCATAGAATCCCAATGCCTGTTTTTGTGTCTTGCTCCCCCTGTTTAAACGTGAGCTTTGCCCGTAATTTGCATAAGGCACAAGTGAAGTTGTCAGTCCGACAATCACAAGCGGGCTTATCTCCATGTGCGTATGCTCAGGAGTCAGGTCTTCTTCATACAATGCTATCAACGCCTCTTCCTCTTCTGCAGCATCAAGATACTCAATCACGCCATTGCTCAGGAGATAGTCCCATCCCAGTTCTCCCTTCTCAAGCCTCTGAAGCATCTCCTCGCTCAGCTTTGGTTTTCCATTCTCAACAATGATCAATGGCCTTCTTGCCCTCCCCTTCGCCATTATCAGGTGTATCTCATTTAGTTTCTTGTTGTTGTAAACATTCAATGTGCCTGGCAGTTTGCTGTCTCTTCTTCCAGACTTTATCTGCTTTATGAAGCCAAGTGCATCATCAACAGCTCCAATGTATCGCTCGTCTAGGTAAACATCCGTCATCTTATTTCAGTCCAAGCCCCTCCAAGACTTTCCTGACTTTTGCCTCGCCGTGCTCATCCTGCGACACGCTTGACATCAATGCAAAATTCTTTCTCAATCCGATTGGTGTTCCTTCAGGCGTCTCAATTGCGCACAATCTTCCCCAATGTGTCGGATGCAGTGCCCTCGCAGCGAAGTTTTCCTGCGTGCTGCTCAGCAGGCTTACAACCCTCTGCAGGTGGCTTAATGTTGCAAGATAATTTGTCCTGTCTATGTTCTGGCTCAGTCCCTTTCTTCCGCCTACCCATACTCCAGTTGCCATTGCGCTGTTTATTCTGCTTGTCAGCAGTTTGTCGCGTATGATTATCTTTATGCTCTGGAACTTTCCCCTCTTCACAAGCCTCTGGTAATTGTACAGTATGTCATTTATCAATGCCCTTAAGTTTACCCTGAACAGGTCAGCAAGCAGATCACCGCTCAGCTTCAGCCTCTTGTGCTTGTAGTGGTCCTTGTCCTGGTTCTCTAAATCCTCTTTGCTTATGATCAAGAATCTCTTTATCAGCTTGCAGAGGTTCACTGCCTTGTACATCCTGTCCTTAGGATCAGTCCCGAGGTGCGGCAATAAATATCTGTCAAGATTCTCCTGCGATTTTTCAATCTTTATTTCTCTTGGCTGGCTTATCCCTATCTTCTTTGCCAGGAATTCCAGCGCGTCATTCTCGTTCTTCAATTCCAGCACGCTGTAAAGGTTTATGAATATGTCATCGTACTGCTTGTCCTCAGATATGTTCTTCACAATCTCGTCATCCCTTGTCATTCCTAATGCCTTTATCACTGCAATTATTGGTATTCTCTTGAATCTCGTGAAGCTCAGGTAGATTATCCCGTCCTTTGCCTGCTCGATAAGATGTGGTACTCTATAGCTTCCCTTCTCAGAAAAGATCTTTCCTATGAACCTGCTTGTTCCTGACTTGCCTTCCTCGACAAACAACGTGTTCGCAGCCAAGTCCTCCACAGTTATCAATACTCTCTCGTTTCCATTCAGTATGAAATATCCGCCAGGATCTTCAGGATCCTCTCCCTTTGCAATCAGGTCTTCCCTGTTCAGTCCATGCAGGTGGCAGTACTTGCTTTTCACCATTATTGGAAGCCTTCCTATCTGTGTCGTGAAGCTTTCCCTCTGCACCCCGTCTATGTGTGCGCTTACCTCTATGAATATCGGAGCGCTGTAAGTCATGTTTCTCAGTCTCGCCTCCATTGGCATGATGTCCCTCTTGCTCCCGTCTGCCTCGATCATTGTCGGCTTTGTTATCCATATCTTGTCCAGCCTGATTTTGAAGCTGTCCATCTCCGGCGGTATTATTGTCGGGACAACATCCCCCATCTCCTTGACAATCTTGTTCATCTCCAGATCAACAAAATTATTGAAGGAATTTATGTCAGCTTCTACAAAAGAATTCTTCTCAAAATACTTCTTTATCAGGATGTTCCTTCTATTGACTTGATGTATTGTTGATTCCTTCATTCCTTCACTGCCCTGTAGAATTCAGCCTTGCCTTGTGTTGGGCTGTTTCTTATTATCTTTATCACGTCTCCAGTCTTCACGTTCAGTTCCTTTATCGCAGGATCCTTCGGAGATATCGAAGGCATCTGTCTTTTGGAGATGTTGTATCTGGAAAGTATCTGGTTCACTTCCTCTTCATTCATCAGAAGATGCTTTGGAACAAGCACGTGATCATGGACGACTATGGTTTTTGCCATTTTCTTTTTGATTGTGAGCGAGCCGGAAGGGATTTTCTTACACCCTCTCGCGTTTTCCGATGCAACGCTTTTGTGAAAAGGGTTGTTTTTGAACCCTCGACCCCTTGGTCTCTTCATCTGGCTTAAAAGCCAAGTGCTCTTGCCAGGCTGAGCTACCGGCCCACACGCCCTAGGCGGG
>CAYITV010000065.1:0-4943 GCA_964366285.1 Candidatus Woesearchaeota archaeon
TCCTGAATGTTTTACATCGAGAAAACCTTTTGCCTCAAATTCCTGGATTATCTTCGAGATAGAGCCTTTGTTTAACCCTGTTTCCTTTCCAAGCTCGGAGAGATTGAAACACCAGTCATCAGAAGCAGCAAGCCTGCGGGCTACTTTTACCTTGCTCCTGCTCCCCAACACCTCTTCTATCATTGTTGCTAATTTACAACCTTGTTTGTTTTTATCTTCTTTGTCTATTTTTATTTTCTTTGATTATAATTCTTCTTCTTTGGATATAAAAAGCAACTTTTAAACCTTTCCTTTCTTGGGGGAGCAGCCAGCCAGCAAACTATTTAAACAGCCCTCCTTTCTTCGTTATCATGAAAAGGGGCCAGGTGACTTTTTTTGCTATAGCGGGGATTGTGATTCTCCTCATTGCTGGTTCGCTAGTCTATCTTCAAGTCCAGAAGAGAAGGGAACAACAGCCAATCGCACCAACCCTTGCGCTGCCTCCATATGCCCAACAGGTATATCTCTATGTTCAATCCTGCATTGATGACATTCTTCCTTTAGGCGTTTTCCTGTTGGGAAGACAATCTGGGTTTTATCGACCGCTTACAGGTTCGCTTCGTACGAATGAGACTACATTAGCATATTACTATCGCAATGGAGTTTCTCATGTCCCGACAGCACGCGATGTTGAGAACCAGCTCTCGCAGTTCATAAAAGAAAATCTTCCGCTCTGTATTGACTTTTCACGCTTTCCTTCTTTGACTATCACTCAAAAGGTTGTCTCTCCAAGTGTCACGCTGCGAGATGAGGATGTTTATACTCAGGTTGCTTATCCATTGATGATTAAAAAGGATGAGTCTTCAATCACAATTAATAAACCTTACACAAGCACGCTGTCTTTGCGCCTCACAAAGATCCTTGCTGCAGCATCACAAATCACCGAGGCAGCACAAAAAGATCCTGAAACGATTGACCTTACTCTCCTGCTTGAAACAGATTTTGATGTCAATATAATCCAATATGATGATCACACGATTATCTATGCCATCACTGACAAACAATCAACCATCCATGACATTCCTTACACGTTCCTATTCGCCCATGAGCTTTAAATTCCTATTAATATTACTGGCGTGCATTTTTTTAGTGCAGCCTGTCTTCGCTGTTGTAAGATCAATAGACATTAATGCTGCACATCCGCAAACATTAACCTTACTGAAGACGAATGATGTTGTTGCCTTTGAGCATCATGGCAATGATTACCAGACGCAGATTATTGAAACCACAGAGGATTACCTCATCATGGAGGTTCATTCTGCCTTATTGCCGCAGCAGCGCTTCAACCTGCTTATGGAGGATCAGAGGGACATCGACCTTGACCGCGATCTTGAATCTGATGTCACTTTTGTCCTGCAGGAGATAAAAAATGGAAAATCGTCGCTTGCAGTTGTTGCATTGCCTCCACCAGCGTCTACCCAAGCACCACCGCCAGAACCAGAGCCAACACCAGAAGAGAAAAAAGAAGCTGATTCAGCACTCAACCAATTTCTTTCTATTGCCCCTAACCTACAGACAGGACTAATGCTGCTTAGCGGCAAAGCCACGTTCTTTAATGTCGTGAAGGATTACGGCATTTCATACGGCATACAAACAATATCGCAAAAAGATCCAGAAGCTGGCGCTGCAATCCAGGTTTTTCAGACTTTACAGAAAATGGGCGATGCGCTGCAACCTGCAGAACCAGCAAAACCAGCAGGAGGAACAACAGGATCTGCTGTATACTCCCAGCAAGGCAAGATTGTTGCTGCATGGGATGGGAACAGTATGTACTACAACTTCAAGCTTCTTCCCTCTGTTTCCAAGGATATCAGCCTGCTCTTTAAGAATGGAAGCATCTATGCCAAGAACATCCAGGTTGTAAAGGATTTTTCCGACAGCCTGATTACCATTAGCCTGCTGCCGCATGGAAGCATCGACATTAATACGCGTCTCTTTGTCAATCTTGAGGGGGACATGAAGCTTGCTGAATCTGATGCTAAGATACATGATGCTGAGATTACTGCACGCAAAGATGCAGCCACAGCAGATCTCACATTGTCTCCTCATCCTTTCATTACACGCTTTCGCGCCAACGGCCAGCTTTCTTATCACGCAGACGACAACACCCTTGCAACAAGCCGCACCAGCTCTTATTTCAGGGAACCGGATTATACCATTCGTCTTCCTGCCAGCACTACTACCATGCGGGATGCAGAGGTCACTCTGACTGCACCATTGCTGCCTTCATCAATGACCTTGACTGCAACTGATAACAGCAAGAATTATTTTGTTCTTAACAGCAAGACGTTTGCGCCGATAATGCGCGTCAGATACCCTGATTTTGCTCTTGAAGGCAAACGACCTTTATCCCTAAAAGCTTCCCAAGGCCTATTATCTGCAAGCGGTGGAGACATATCCAGCTCCTTGTCCCTTCCAAAGAGAACGGTGACTTTCCTGACATTTCCTGTACCTGTATTACGCGACGGCACGAATGCTGTCTCTATTTCAACCCTTGGAAAGGAGCTGAAGCACTTCAAGGATATTCTTGCCAAATCACCAGAAGCTGTGGAGAGAAGATTCGCATAAAACAATACAGTGCAACAGAAACATTTAAATAGTTTAATAGTTTAACTATTTAACTATCAAACTGGAGGAAAGACTATGCCAGAAACAGAACTCGTAAAAATGAGCCCGAAGGGGCAGCTCGTCGTGCCTCAAGAAATCAGGGAAAAGGAAGATTTTGAAGCAGGAGACAGATTCATCCCCATCCCTATAAAGGAAGGAGTTATCTTCAAAAAAATCAAAATACCGAATATAAAAATGGAATTTGAAAAGCTGTCTAAAGAAATTAAAGCACAATTTGATAAAAAGGGTGTTTTTTCTAAGGATGTCCCAGAGGCGATTAGATGGGCAAGAAAAAAGTAGTGCTTGATACCAACATTCTCGTCTCGGCATTTGGCTGGGATGGAAAACCAAAAGAGATATTAAGAAGAATCTTGAGGGGAGAATTTGAATTATATATGTCAAAAAAGCAACTAGAAGAAATTACAAGAGTCATAGACTACCCTAAATTCGAATTTACAGATGATCAGAAATCAAAATTTGTAGCAATTATCACGGAATTAGCCACCATCACCGAAACAAATACTTCTCTAGACATCATCAAAGAAGACCCATCAGACAATGCTATATTAGAATCAGACATTGAAAGTAAAGCAGACTATATTATTTCAGGAGATGATCATTTACTCAAGCTAGAATCATATCACAACATCAAAATAGTCACTGCTACCCAATTTTTGGAATTATTATAAGGAAAAATGTAACATAACTGAATCTTATTCTCTGATGCTCAATACAGCTCCAAACTTTCTTATGGATGTTTGCTCTCGGTTTTTTTGTAATGCTCAAACGTCTGGAAGAGATACAATGTTGTGAAGACGGTGGCGATGAGCAACACGATGCCGCCGATGAACTTTATCCCAAGACTGAAGACTCCGCTCACTGCCCCCACGATGTTAATGATGCTCTGAAGGACCACCAAGGTCAAGACGATGATGGCAATGATGCTGATGACAAAACATTTATTGGCAAAGAAGAAGCGGAATGAAGATGCAATTGCCTGGGATGCGGAGAGGTTTTTCTTATAAAGCAAGGGGAATTTCATGTACTGGCCAAGGGTAGCGATGAGTAGTGCAACCACCAGTACTATCAATGCGATGACAGCAGCACCTACTTTTGTCACAGCAAAGAGGAGCGCGAAGACCAGCATCGCAGCAACGAAGCATGCTGCATAGATAAGGAAGGTCAACACCCTGATGCCAACAATCCTCCAGAAATACTTGCGCGACGAAACCCATGCATCTCTGATTGTTGGCTTTTTGTTTTTGGTTATATCGTTAATGATGCTGAATCTCATTGCTATGGTGCCTGTTCCGATGACAAACATGGCGAAAAGGAAGCTTATGATAGTGACTGACAGCTTAACAATATTTGTCTTGATAAATGAGGAGAAAAGTGCTGGCAGCTCTGATTCTGCTTCTATTGCTGCTGCCTGATTCAGAAGCGAAGGAATGCCTGTTATTGAAAGCGCGCCAAGTGTTAAAAAAATGGCTATAACCACTACAGAGATGTCTGGAACCAGCACTATCGGGTTCCTGATTAATGAATAGAATGACTTTTTGTACTGCTCAAGATAGTTAATGCGAATCACCCTTTATTTCTTTGACTTCTTTGTCTTCTTCGGTTTTTCCTTCACTTCCTTAAGCTTAAGCTTCTTGAAGAGCTCTTTATAACGGTTTCTGATTGTGACTTCTGTCACGCCTGCTATGTCTGCGACTTCCCTTTGAGTTCTTTTTTCGTTGTTGAGCAATGCTGCAACATACAATGAGGCTGCTGCAATACCTGTCGGGCCGCGACCAGATGTCAATTCTGATTTTTCTGCAAGCTCGAGGATTTCAACTGCCCTTGACTGGGTTTCTGCCGACAACTTCAATGCTGATGTGAATCTTGGGATGTAATCGACTGGATTGGATGGAAGGATGCGGATGCCCAATTCCCTTGTGATGAAGCGGTATGTTCTTCCGACTTCCTTCTTGTCGATGCCTGATGCCTCTGACAATTCATCCAATGTCCTTGGGACTTCATGACGACGGCATGCTGCGTATAATGCTCCTGCAACCACGGACTCCATTGATCTTCCACGCACTAAACCGCGCTGGACTGCCATCGTGTAGATTCTTGCAGCTTCTTCTTCAACTGATTTTGTCAGCTTAAGATAAGATGCAACCCTCTTCAGTTCTGCAAGTGCAAGCTTTAAATTGCGCTCGATTGCTGTTGAGATCCTGTACTGCCATTTTCTTAACCTGAAGAACTTATTCATTCCCTTGCCTTTGAGCTGGAAGATGTCTCCTTTCTGTCCG
>CAYITV010000066.1:0-4882 GCA_964366285.1 Candidatus Woesearchaeota archaeon
GAAAACGATCAAAAGATGCAAGTGTTCAGAGACAAGGAATATCATGGATACCATCCGTTTGCTGAGAAATCATATTTCTATGCCATTCCACTATCAGAAATGCCTATCCAGCTGGAAGAAAGCGAACTGCTTGAAGCTCTTCTTGCTGATGCAGAGAAGATTGTTCCAATGCTGGTTGAACAGATGCACCTGGTTGAAATGCCAGAAGAGACAACAAAAGGCCTGAAAATGGTTGGGAGGGAATTTGCCTTGTTTCCACATGCTATCAAAGAAAGGGCAAAAGAAAGACGAGCATACTACAGGGCAGTATGGGAATCGACAAGGAATAATCATATAATAACATCAAAAAGAACAATTGTGTTTACTTCTTTGGAGGGTATTTTGGAACTCGGCAAAAGAACATCGAAGGCATGACAAAACATGATAAAAAACATTCTTGAATGCATTGGCAATACACAGATGCTGGATATTAATGGCATTTATGTCAAGGCTGAATACCTCAATCCTTCAGGCTCTGTTAAAGACAGGATTGCCAGGTATATTGTTGAAAGGGCTGAAAAGACTGGAAAATTGAGGAAAGGATATACTATTGTTGAAGCTTCAACTGGAAATACTGGAACTGCTTTCTCTCTTGTTGGTAGTGTTAAAGGGTATAAGGTTGTTATTTACATTCCTAAAGGACTGACAGAAGAGAGATACAAGATGATGAAGGCTTTTGGGGCTGATGTTAGATTTGTTGCAAAGGATGATGTGTACAAGGCAGTTGAAAAAGCAACTGCATTGGGAAGGAAGAATGGATATTATCATCCTAATCAATTTGCGAATAAATGGAACGTGGAAGAGCACGAGTTACATATGGGAAAAGAGATCATTTTTCAACATCCAAATCCTAAAAAGATAGAGGCTGTAGTTGCTGGCATAGGATCTGGCGGAACGATTATTGGACTTGCTAAAGCGCTGAAAAGAGTTAATCCTAATTTGAAGGTTTTTGGGGTTGAGCCTTTGGAATGTGCATTGACTTATGAGCACATGCACAATCTGAGAAAAGTTTGTCAGCATCATTACATTGAAGGGATTGCTGACGGGTTTATTCCTCCGATTGTTTTTGATAATATTCATCTGATTAATGAAGTTATTCGTATTAAGAGCAGGGATGCTATCAATGAGTGCCATAGCATAGCAAAGAAGCATGGATGCTTTGTTGGAGTTTCTTCTGGGGCCAACTTACTTGCCGCTAAATTGCTCAAGAAAAAAGGTTTCAGGAATGTTGTTACGCTCTTTCCCGATGAAGGAGAGAAGTACTTGAGCGAAGAATGGTTTGCAAAGTGGTACAATGCAGGAAAATACAGAGCAGACAAACCACCAGAAGCCCCACCTGAGAATCTCCCTGAGAACAAGGTTTAAACAGCATCTCCATTTTAATTTTAAACAAGAGGAAAAAAGAGAAATGCTTATATACCTATTATTCACTATTATTGAATAAATATTCACTTTAAATGAAAATGATACCGAAGAATACTGCCAAACTGATGAGATTTTTACTAAGAAATATCGAGAAAAACGGCTACAACATAAACCAGATAGCAAAATTTCTAAAGATTAGCGTGGGAAGCTCCTTCAAAATCCTTAAAGACCTGGAAAGGAGGAAAATAGCAACAACCCAAACCATAGGCAACGCGACGCATTTTAACCTGGATCTTAATAACCCTGAAACTGTTAAACTATGCGAGCTACTGCTGCTTGAAGAAAGAAGGCAGCTGACTGGATACGCGAAAATCTACGGGGAACTTATTCAAAATTTCAGGGATGCGGAGCTCATTGTTTTATTCGGCTCAATTTTGACAAAAAGAGAATTTAACGATGTTGATGTCTTGTTTGTCACCAACAAGGCTAAAGAAGCGAGTGATTTTTGCCTGGAAGCGTCAAAGATAAGAACAAAACCAATAGTTCCGTTGATACTTAAAAAGGGAGATTTGGTCAGAGAACTAAAGAATAGAAGGGAAGCAGTAACATCGCTAATTAGAGAAGGCGCAGTTTTAAAGGGAGAATCAGCGTTCATAGAGGTAATCAAGAATGCCAAAAAATAGATCACGATTGGATTGGTGTTTATCCAAAGAAATTGTAGAGAAAGTAGAGGTTGCTTTAACAGAAGGTTAAAAAAATTGAAGTAAATCGATGTATAAAAAAGGGAGCTGCTGCCAAAGAGAAACTATAAAAAAGATGCGGATGCATATATTCTTAAACAAGAGGTGAACAATGGAGAGGTTCTTCAATCCAAGATCTGTTGCTGTCATAGGGGCATCAAGAAACCCAAGCAAACTGGGCCATGTCATAATACAGAACATGGTAACTGCAGGGTTCAAAGGGAAGATATATCCGATAAACCCTAATGCACATTTCATACTGCATCTTCCATGCTTCTCATCAGTATTAACAGTCCCTTATACAATTGAAACTGCTATAGTATGCGTGCCTTCTGCACTTGTTCCGCAGGTATTGGAAGAATGCGGAAAGAAGGGAATAAAAGATATCATAATGATAACTGCCGGGTTCTCAGAGATAGGAAACAAGGAGCTTGACAGGATTACATTATCAATATTAAGAAAATACCATATGAGGATGGTGGGGCCTAATTGTTTGGGAACTTTGGATACATATTCTAACTTTGACAACTTATTTCTGCCAAGATCAAGACTGACAAGACCAAAGCCAGGAATAATTTCTTTCATATGCCAATCAGGGGCTGTCGGATCTGCAACTCTGGATTTATTAGCAAAGGAAGGGATGAGGTTTGCAAAATTCGTAAGCTATGGAAATGCGCTTGATGTTGATGAATCAGACATGCTCGAATATCTAGGAAATGACAAGAAGACAAAGATAATATGTTTGTATCTAGAAGGCATCAGAGATGGGAAGAAGTTCATGGAGATTGCAAAGAAGGTTGCAAGGAAGAAACCAATAATAGCAATAAAGGGAGGAGTGACTGCTGCGGGAGCAAAGGCTACACTTTCTCATACTGCATCTTTGGCTGGGGCTGCTGGAATATACAAGGCTGCTTTCAAACAATGCAATCTGATATATGCTGAGACACTGGAAGACTTGTTCAATTATGCAAAGATATTAGAAAAAGCACCAAAACCAAAGGGAAATAGAGTGCAAATAATTACAAACGGCGGCGGATTTGGAATATTGGCTACTGATTCATTAAGCAATTATGGGATGCAGATAACAGAACCTTCTGAAAAGACAAAAAGATTCCTTAAGAAGAAGCTTCCTCAAGAAGCCACAATAAACAATCCGATTGACTTGACAGGATCTGTGACAACAGAGGCTTACAAGCATGCATTGAATGCTGTTTTAAAAGACAGGAATGTGGACGCAGTGCTGTTGATTGTTTTGCTGCAGACTCCTTTGATAACGCCTGAGATTATAGATGTAATAAATGAAGCGAAAAGGAAGCATGCAAAAAAGCCTGTTGTTGTTGTTTCCACTGGCGGGCATTTTACAGAGATGTACATGAGGCACATGGAAGAACTTGGAATACCATGCTTTGTTTATCCGAATAATGCAGCAAAGGCTTTAAAGGCGTTATGCGACTATTATACGAGGAGATAAAGGTATATACTTTTTTGTTAGTGGTATATGAACAAGGCTTATAAGGATGTTCTGTTTCTAATAACTAGGTGTTTTGGGAATGTCACGACAGATCCGCATGGCAGCAACCGATATGCATGGCAACAAGATAATATGCTCGTTTTCTCATACAGACACAAATCGCCATGCTGAAGAGCCTTTGGAAGACCTCATCAACGAGGGGGAACTGGACATGAATGATATTATTCCAAGCACAAACGGCTTTCCCTTGTACGAACAACAACCGAAACAGCATATGCACGAAACAGGATTTCATCCTATCACCGAGCACCATGGACTGAAAAGGCTAGAAGGTTATTACGCCAAGCAGCAGGAACGATTAAGAGAATATCACCCGCCACATTAGACTGAGGGAATTCTACAAATTTTGCATTTCTTCAAGACACGTTCTCTTGCTATTTCCATTGCTGCATCCCTTGGCTTGCAGTTCTTTTCTTCTGCATATTTCAAAACTATATGAGTGTTCTTTTGTATCTTATTCTTCACCAGCTTGAACATGTCTTCTGGATTCTTTCCCTTGTATTCTGCGTAGCTGCTTATTACGCCGCCTGCATTTGCTACGAAATCAGGGACAACAAGAATGTTTCTTTTATGGAGAAGATCCTCGACTTCAGATGTCATTGGTATGTTGCTGCCTTCAATAATTATTTTTGCTTTTACCTGCGGTACATCAGATATTTTGATAAGGTCTGGAATTGCTGCTGTGATTAAGACATCAACATCCAATCCAACAATATCGTGCGATGCCATCACTTGGCCTGGCTTGTAGTTTATCACTGAGCCAGTCTTTTCCTTTACATTGAAAATCTTTTTTATGTCAATTCCTTCTGATGAGTATAATAATCCCCTGCTGTCAGAAATTCCAACGATTCTTGCACCTGCATCACTAAGATACTTTGCAGCGAAGCTGCCCACGTTGCCTAATCCTTCAATTGCAACTGTCATGCCTTCGATGTTTTTTTTCTGGTGATGCGCTGCGACAACAGCTGCATGAAATACTCCGAAGCCTGTGCTGCCATATTCATGGGGAATGCCGCATTTTATTCCTGGCTTGACACATAATGTGGCAGGCTTTCCTGTAGCTGATTTTATGCTGCCGTTTGCTTCCACGAACCATTTCATCTCCTCTTCTCCAGTGTTCATGTCAGGGCCGGCAATGTAAAGCTTTGGGCATATTGGCTTGATTGCATGCGAGAAGGCCTGGATTATCTCTTTTTTCTTCTGTTTT
>CAYITV010000067.1:0-4872 GCA_964366285.1 Candidatus Woesearchaeota archaeon
CTCAACTCTTTCCCTACACGACGCTCTTCCGTTCTCTGACAGCTCTGCTGGCTTGTGCAGTGCCCTGTCTTTCAAGCCGAAGTGTGTAAGAAGTTTTAATCCATTATCTTCCCGCTGCCTTGCATTAGCCCCCTGGAATATCATCGGCAGTCCTACATTCTCAAGCGCAGTTAATGTTGGAATCAGGTTAAACTGCTGGAATACAAATCCTATCTTCTTCCCCCTGATTGTCGCAAGTGCAGATTCAGACATGTGCGATATGTCCTTTCCATCAAGCAGGACGCTTCCTCTTGACGGTATGTCCAGGCAGCCTATGATGTTCATCATTGTGCTCTTTCCTGATCCGCTTGGCCCTACAACAGCTACAAACTCCCCATTGTGGATCTTCATCGATACGTCTTTTAAGGCATTTACCTGTGTAGTGCCCATGTGATAAATCTTCCACACATGCCTTAATTCAATAATCGGATTTTCCATATGGCCGCTTTCTAATATAATAAAGTAATTAGGGTATTTTAAATCTTTACCTATTAATTTCTGAAAAGCTCGCAGTTTACACAGCCGCGGGTAGGACAATCAGTTTTATTGCTCGAATATTTTGTGTTCCACACACGTAAATTATCAAGTATCTGCTTCAATTCCACCCCCTTTTTGGTCAATGCATAATGTGTGGTCTTTGTTTTAACATCAGAAACATCCTTTCTTACAATATCCTCTGATTCAAGCTCCTGCAGCCTCTGCGACAATATCTTAGGTGTTATTTCGCCTATCATTCTCAATAGGTTGTTGAACCCTGAATGCCCATTATAGCTTATTTGCTGCAATATCACGAATGTCCATTTCTTGCCTATGACATCCATCAACCTTATTGTTGGGCAAGCGGTCATATAAACACCAAAGAAACCGAAATATTTATATCTATCGCTTTTCAACAAATAACACTAATAAAGAGGTTGATAATGAGGGATACGTTATTGTTTGCGCATGTGATTATTGGTTTGGCTCTTATAGCCCTGCCAATTATCATTACGATGTATCTTAACAAGAAGTCTTCTCTGACAAAACCCCTGTCTATTGTTACAGCCATCCTAAGCTGGGTCTTGTTATATCCTGCAGGAAAACTCTATCTGACATTTTATCCAGCCACAAAAACCGTAATCAAGGCAGGCTCGTGGCCTTGGGTTCATGGGATAGTTATGGAAACGAAGGAGCATTGGGGATTGTTGCTTCCGATTATTGCAACAGTAGCAGCCTGGTTGGTTTTTAGCAACAAGGAAAAGGAAAGCAGGAAATGGTGGACATTGTTGTGGATCCTTTCAGCACTTATAGGAATTATGGGACGATTGATTAAGATAGGAGCCTTAAAATGAGAAAATTTAATGCATATCTCGGGGCAGCAATAAGCGCATGGTTGCTTGCAATAATGGTCATCCTCAGCGAGCTTTCCCCTTCATTCAAGGAATTCTTGAAGGGAACATTTACTCATCACTGGCTTGGCAAGCTAATTATCACGGTAGCAGCATTTCTGATATTCGGCTGGCTTCTTAGAAATGAAAAAAGTATGTTTGGTTCAAGGGAAGATAAGTTTGCATGGCAGAGCATGATTGGAAGTCTGATAGTTACATTATTGTTTTTTATGATATATTACTTTATGGAGTGAATCTATGAAAAAGCAAGTCAAAAAGCAAAAAAGCATGAAAAAAGAAAAGATCATCAGCATCGCTGTTGTGCTAGTATTTCTAGGCGTTATCGCATATTTCTTCATTTCTGCAGATCGTGCAACCAATGAAGTCCCCCCCTATGTAACTGGAGAGATGCGCGAGATGTACGATTGGGCTAAAACAACTGAAGGAAAGGCATTATTAGAAAGTATGCCATGCTACTGCGGCTGCAAGTACGAGGGTCACAAGCACTCTCGCCACTGCTTCTGGAAAGATGATGGCACATTCGACAAGCACGGCATCACTTGTTCAGTCTGTTTTGACATTGCCAAGAAATCAAAGGAGATGCATGAGCAGGGAAAGGATGTATGCACTATCAGAAAAGCTATCGATGATTTTTACGCCCCAAACAAGCATCTTGGTACAGAAACCCCAATGCCTGAAGGATGTGCAGCATAATTGACGGAAGAGCATTATGGTAGAACAACTTACTCTAGGCATTATCATCACAGCAGCATTGGCAGACAGCATTAATCCATGCGTCTTCGGAGTATTGATATTCCTGCTCGCATATATGAACACTGTTTTCAAGAATAAAAGCAAGATGCTGCTTGCGGGTTTTATCTATATTACCTCAGTCTACGTTACATATTTTCTTCTTGGCATAGGCATATTTACACTGGCTTATACTGCCAGTTTTGCCCAGCCATTCTATTGGTTTGCCGCCCTGCTGGCAATTGCAGCTGGCTTGTTCGAAATCAAGGATTATTTCTGGTACGGAAAATGGTTCTCCTTGCAGATGATCCCTGGAGGTGCAGTACGCGTAAAGAAGTACCTGGGTGTTATGGAACGGCTTGAAAGGCATTACCCGTCTCTCAGCGTGCTTGTTGCTGCTGTATTGGGTGTGTTAGTTGTATTTGTCGAGCTGCCATGCACAGGTGCACCTTATCTTGCTATTTTAGGAATGTTATCCAAGGGGTTGTACTCAGAAGCAATACCCTTATTGCTGTTATACAATCTCATATTTATACTGCCGCTATTTGTCATCATTGGGCTTGTTTACATGGGCAGGGCATCAGGATCATTGGAGAAATGGAGAAAGGAAAACCGCGGATTGATGAGGCTTGGTATCGGGCTGTTTTTGGTAGCATTGGGAGCATATATGATCTGGTCGGTGATATAAGATGGTAACCATTGTAAAAAGAAAAGGCCACAAGGAAAAATTTGATGAGAAAAAGGCATATGCGTCAATATATGCTGCGTGTGCAAGCGCAGATTACAGTGAACAATCATGTGAACGAATGGCAAAAGAGATAACACGCAAGATAGAAAGGCAGGTTGTCGGCAAGAAAGAGATTGCATCAACATTGTTGCGAAAGAAGATAGAAAATGAACTGAAAAAGAAGAGCAAAGAACTTGCTTTTTACTATGAACAGCACCTTCCAAATCTGAATAAGTTATAGATTTCTTGTGTACAGTTAAGGAACGCAGCGTCTTGGGATTGTTTATAAATCAGTGAAGCATAACTTGGGTATGAATATTGGAGAAGAATTGAAGCAAAAAGGGCTTGTTAATTTAAAATATATTAATTCCCATATAAAATTTGATTTACGATACGCTACTGTGAATAATATAACCCAAAAGAAGCTTTATTCTAAATCATTATGCTTTGTCAGGCAAGAGGTTGCAGAAAAACTTTCATTAATCCAGCAAGAACTGCAGAAGAAGGGACTGATACTAATTATGTGGGACGGTTACCGTCCATTAAGAATACAAAAATTCATCTGGGAGGCATTTCCTAATAGTAAATATAATACAAAAATTTCTTTTCATAACAAAGGTATTGCTGTAGACTTAACTTTAGGTGACAAAAAAGGGAACCCGCTTCCAATGCCGACAGATTTTGATATTTTTGGAGAACAAAGCCATCATGGATTTGACAGACTTTCAAAAGATGTTATAAAAAATAGAGAAATACTAAAATCAGTCATGGAAAAATATGGTTTTGAAAGTTTTGAATTTGAGTGGTGGCACTATACATACTCTAAGTTAAAAGATGCAGAAGTATTGGACATTCCAATATAATTGCTTGGCAATTAATGCCACCGCCAAATTATCTCTCTGAAACTAGTTTCACAGTTATTAATATATGGTTTTTACCTCTTCATTTCACCATCACGGAGGCTGAGAAATATGGAACATAAGGAATCAAAAAATACAATGGATAAATTAACTAAATTCACGCCGGCGCTGCTTATTGTGGTGCTTTTTATTAGTATCTTTAATTTTTATCAGATACAACCATTCTCTAAAGAAAGCCAGGAAGGGAAGGTAGCAATCCCTCAGGCAGCATCTCAGACAATACAGGTGCAGAGCGCTATCATCCCAAAAGGAGTGCCAAAAATATATGGGGATGAATTAGGAGTAAGCTTTGATGACATATCTTCAACAAACGCTCAGAAGGCTGATTCAACAATAAAAAAGATAGGCATGCTTGACAATAAGATAACCTTGCAAGGTGCAGATCTTCAAAGATACATCAAGATTGTCAGCCAGATAAGCTGCGAATACTGCTGCGGCGCAGATACAATCATCACGCCAGATGGCAAGCCATCATGCGGATGCGCCCATAGTTATGCTATGCGCGGATTGGCTAAATATCTCATCCAAAATCATCCCAATGAATTCACTGATGATGAAATCCTCACAGAATTGGCAAAATTGAAGACACTATTCTTCCCAGGCCAGATGAGCAAAAAGGCATCAGTTTTGCAGAGCAAGGGGATAGAAGTCAGCTACATTAATTTAGGATCAAACAAATACAGGGGCATTGAAACATCTGCCTCTGGATCTGGAAGCGGCATGGTAGGAGGTTGTTAATATGGAAGAACGCAAAGAAGCTAAATATGGAACATGGATGGTTATCGGAGTGGTGCTGCTCTTGATGTTTTCTCTTTTGCAGTCATTTACCATCCTTCAGCATAAGCAGTCAATGAATCCGGCTAAAATATCTGTGGCAAGCTCTTCAGCAGGTGCTGGAGAAACTTATGAGCAGATGATGGCACGCATGCACCCTGATCAAGCAGCTTCGCAGTCAGGAAGCGGTATGGTCGGCGGTTGTTAAGATGAAAGTCATAGCTGCGCTGTTGATAATATCTCTTTTAGATCGGAAGAGCGTCGTGGAGGGAAAGAGTGTAGATGTCGGTGGTCG
>CAYITV010000068.1:0-4796 GCA_964366285.1 Candidatus Woesearchaeota archaeon
AGCTCTACAAATCCCGCTGGCAAGTCGAACTCTTCTTCAAATGGATCAAGCAACACCTGCGCATCAAGGCGTTCTATGAAACTTCCGAGAACGTCGTCAAGACCCAAATCTGGATTGCCATCGCCACATACTGGTCCTGTACATGCTGGGTCACCAGTGCAGTCGCTGTCTGTACAATCAATTAAATTGTCGCAATCGTTATCTACTAAATCATTGCATGTGCCATAATTAGGCGGGGCATGATTTTGTCCTTCTCCTCCGGGATTTGGAAGACTTGGATCATTATCGTCGCAGTCAAGAGGACACACGCCACCTGTCAAGAAGTAACCATCGCCATCGCCGTCGTAGCAGCATTTGCCGTTGTACCACTGCCATGGAGGAAGGCCGCAATTATTGGTTGGCTGGCAAACACAACTGCTTGTGTCGCAACTATATCCTAAATTGCAGTTTGCTGTATTACAGGATGGCAATGAACCACATGTGCACATGCATTCATTTGGACTTCCTGGGGCGATGCAGGTTTCTCCGAGCGCACACCCAACAGGCGTTGCACTTGGATCGCATTGCTCATAAGCCTCTACCTGGCCGTTGCCGCATTCAGTAAAGAAGGTGTAGTTGCCGTCGTAGTAGATATTAATCCTGTGGATGCCCTGAGTGATGGGCCATCTTGAGCTTGGAAATATAGGGACCTGGAATATTGTCGTTATGTTCTGCCTCTTGAAGTAGATGTCAAGGATATTGTTCTTGTAGATTGAAAAGTTCTCAATACCAGAAGGATTTGTTATTATCTCCTGAGTCCTTGACTTTGCGCCAATCTCAATAAGCATGCCGACAGCATTCTTGACTGACTGGGCGCCTTCTGCTATCTGCTTCTCGCGGACCAGGTCAAGGTTTTCATTTGAGTAATAAAACAACGGGATCATGATGATGATTACAGTGCCTATAATAAGCAGCAGGTCCATAGAAGATTGCGCAGCAGATTGCTTGTCCTTTTTCCCCATTGTCTTTAAAATAATCCCAAGGTTGTTATTTATACTTTGTTCTTATCTTGGGAGTGGTGATATTGCAGTGTTGGGACCTTTGCTCATGGCAATTAGACTATCTGACTAAGATGCATGATTCTTTATTTGATGAAATATTTGAATAATTAACTGGATGGCATGCACTTTGCTCATTCTTGTATATTGTACTATACACTTATACATAACTTTTTGTATATCATATTATCCATGATGTGTAAATTATAAAATAGTACGTGTTTAGCTGTTTTTGAAATGGAGTTCAATTCAGTCTTCTTTTGCGAAATTTTCGTATTATACAAACAAAAAGGAAGTCAATTTATCCATCGCTTGACTGAGCTAAATACGTACATAATCCCCATAGAATCAAAATATCGAATGACAATTGGCAGCGATACCCTACAAAACCTGTCTAAATTCGTTGAAGACAAAAAGTGCCCGTTTGGCATTGTTGTCACGAAGGATGAATTTGGACTAGCAGACAAAATCATCAAAATTCCTTTATGGGTATTTTTGCTAATACCATAAATGCAAATTATTTGTTATGCCCTTTAAAGCACTATGCCATCGTTTATGTGTTTCCGATGGCGATTCTGATGACTGAATCGCTGCATCAGACAGCTGATGAGGCATTGATCTTGGACAAAGGTCTCATATAAAAGTACTTTCTGAGATGCCTGTTGATTAGAAAGATTTATATATATCCTTCCCATTTTAGGAATTATATGCCTAAAAAAGACTATTTAAGCAGAGAAGAACAGAGGCTGTGGGAGTATATCAAAGACAAGGAGATCATAGACAGCGAACTAGTCAAACAAATCTTTCCTGATTTTAAGCAGAGCAAGATAAATAAACTGCTTCACGATCTTGCAAAAAAGGAGTATATTAGAAGGGCTAGAAAGGATCTTTACTATAATCCAGAACAGCTGAGGAGCTTTCATAAAGCTGCATTAAGAATAAGAAACGGCTATATTGGCCTAAGCTCTGCGTTAAGACACTATAATTTAATAAACTATGAAGATTTCACCATATTTGTCATTACTGAAAATTTCCGCAAAAAAATAGATCTCAAAGGAACAAACTACACAATAGAATTTATTCCTCTCGGCAAGCTTTTTATCGGCTTTGAGAAAAGGGATGAGATGTACATCTCTTCAATTGAAAAAACATTGTTTGACTGCATTCTAAAACCTAAGCTAGTGGGGTTTGCGAATATTACCCAAGCATTTTATGACGCAAAGATAGACTGGCATAAGTTTATCAGCTTTTTTCAACTTACAAAAAACAGTTCATTATACCAAAGGACAGGCTATCTACTGGATCTTATGAAAAAAAAGACAAAATTAAAGGTGCCAGAATTTGTCTTCAGGTTTTTATCAAAAAACATAAAAAACCCAGTTAAATTAGCACCCAATAAGGCGCAGTCAAAGTTCAACAAAAAATGGCTTGTTGAAGACAATATCGGCGAAGACAAAATACTTTCCTGGTGGTTATGATGGACGTGGATGAACTAAGAAGGCTTGCAGCAAAAGAAGAACTTTCGCTTAATTACATTGCAAAAGATGAAATGATAAGCAAAGCGCTCGCGAAACTACAGAAATTTGACAACATAATTCTTAAGGGAGGGACTGCAATAAATAGGGTTTACCTAAGAAACAAACGATTTTCAGAAGACATAGACCTGGACTTAATATTCAACGGCACAGTTAAACTGGCATTAACAGCAACAAACAAAATCATCAAAGTCATAGAAGGATTTGATATTGCAAGACCACGAATAATGAAAGAAACAATAAGGTATGATTTGTTCTATACAAATCCCTTAAATCACAAAGATAAAATAGCAATAGAATTTAAAGCAATAAAGAAAGCGGCTAATTACTCCAAAAAAATTGTCAATTTCGGGTTTGTGCCATATGATTCCAGTTTAATCAATGTTTACAACATAGAAGAATTGATAAGACAGAAAATAGCGTGCATCATGACGCGAAACGAAGGAAAGGACTTTTTTGATTTATATTATCTGCTGGAAATTCCGCACGAATCAATAAATATAGACAAAGAAAAAATAATGGAAAGAATAACCTTTGAAGAAAAAGAGATAAGAATAATAGCAGATACACTGAATCATTACGTGCCAAAAAAGCAAAGGCCGGATTGGAAAATATTTCTCGAGCAATTAAAAGAGAAGATACGTGAAGCTAAAGGTTGAAACAATTGATGATATGCCTTCGCTATTGTCATTCCGATGATGCTTCTGATACCAAAAGATGGCATCAGACAGCTGAAGGTTATTCTACCCTGGACAAAGGTCGCAGAACAAAGTACTTTTGGAGATATCGATTAAAACCGTAATATTTATATACTTTCAGTTTATATATTTAAACTGTTGGTTTATATGAAAGAAATAACCAAGGCTGAAATGGATGCAGTGCTTATATTAGTAAAAAGCCCAGAGGTAATTTATAATGCCAACAGCCTTTCCAAGGTTGCAGGAATTACTCCAATGGGTGCGTTGAAGATACTCAAAAGACTTGAACAGGAATCCATCGTAAAATCCAAGAAAATAGGGAAAGCGATTACTTACAAGGTCAATGTCGAAGATTCTTATGCCCGTAGATACGTTTCTCTTATTTTAGTGCGGGAAGCACAACACTCAAATCCAAAAGTCAGAAGATGGATAAATGAAATAAAGAAAATAAAAAACGCAGACATAATAATCCTCTTCGGTTCAATCTTAGAAAAGATCAATCCAAGTGATATTGATATTCTTTTAGTAACTGACCAAAAACGCTTTTCCAAACTTCAAAAGGAGATAAAAGAAATTAATGAGGCCAACATAAAAAAGATTCATCCAATGTACCAAACATACAATGACATCATTAAAAATATTAAAAAGAGAGACAAACCAGTCCTCAACGCCATAAAAGGGATAGTAGCATTCGGCGAGGAGAGATTCCTCGAGGTTTACAATGAGTCACGCAAAGAATAAGGTAGAGTGGTGCCTGAACAAAGCAAAGAAGGAACTTCAAGAAGGGAAGAAGCATAGAGGACTGCTCAAAGTTGATGCTGATCTTGAAAAAGCTAGAGAGTATATAGTCAAAGCAGAACGGAACTTGAAAGCAACATTATATCTTCACAGAGGCGGATTCAATGATTGGTGCTCGAGCAGCTTATTTTACATGATTTATCATTGTTTTCTTGCTATTTTAACGAAATATGGCTATGAAAGCAGAAATCAAGAATGCACATTTGCATTAATTGCAGGCCTTATCGAAGACAAAAAGATAACAATCAGCCTGGATGACTTGGATAAGGTTACAACTTTAAACATAATTGAAACGCAAGAATCTACCGAGACTGCGACAAGCATCAGGGAAGATTATCAATACAGCACAAAGGTGTCGCTGGAAGACAAGGAATACCAGAAATTACTCCAATTGGCAAAAAATATTCTTGATAAAGCAAAAGAAACATTGGAGATGTAGATTATCGGAGCTGAAACAAGAATTGCAAGGACATAGAACAGACATAAATAGTGCATGGACACACAATAAACAAACGATTCGGTTGTTTGTGCATATACAACACTATGCCATCGTTCCTGTGCTTCTGATGGTGTTTCTGATACCAAAATAGGGCGTCAAACAGCTGAGGGTTATTTTGCATTGGACAAAGGTCACAGGAACAACTTACTTTCGGAGATATCGTTCCAACCCCAAGGCTTTTAAACTATAGTCTACTAATCATATCATTTTTGATAAGATTGGTTCATTA
>CAYITV010000069.1:0-4787 GCA_964366285.1 Candidatus Woesearchaeota archaeon
CCATTCCTCAGCGCTTTTTGCCAAATCATCCAGCTTCATCCAGGCGCTTTCCATCTCAGCCATCCAGAATTCGCTTAAATGTCTTGAAGTCTTGCTTCTCTCTGCCCTGAAGCAGGGGCTTATGCAGAATATCTTTTCCAATGCAAATATTGCAGCTTCAGCATACAGCTGCCAGCTCTGCGTTAAATACAATTTCTCCTTGTAATACTTCACTTCAAATAGCGTTGCTCCTCCCTCACACGCATTAGGTGTCAGGATAGGTGGAGCCCATTCTAAATAACCATTTTTTACATAAAATTCCCTGAATGCCTGCATCACTGTATGTCGTACCTTCATCACTGCAGCTAATTTTCTGCTTCTTATCCATAAATGTCTTATATCCAAGAGAAATTCAGGACTTTGGTCTTTTGTTATTGGATATTTTTCTGCTCTCTGCACTACATTGAAGCTTGTTGCCCTTAATTCATATCCTGTTGGTGCTCTCTTGTCTTCATGCAATGTTCCCTCAATCTCCATCGAACTCTCAATCAATGCCTTGTCAAGTTCTTCCCATTGTTGTGCATCAAACTGCTCCTTCTTGAAAACACATTGGATAATATCGGTAGAGTCTCTTAATACGATGAACTTGAACTCATTGCTTCCCCTCTCTCGATAAATCCATCCTCGAATAGCTACCTTTCCAGATCCTCTTTGTAACGCATCTTGAATGCTGATAAATGCCATGTATAACCCTCCTGTGAGTGATGATGATAAATTATAAGATTTATGGTGAAGAAAAGGGTATTATTTTTCAGTCATAACCTGCTCTTTTCAATGAGCTTAATCATATCTTTTGTTTTCAAAACTTTTACAGCATGCTGCCGATCAAAGTCGCTGTCATCACTCCAAATAAAAGATGCAGTGAGAGCAAACGCAGTAGCAACAAAAACAGTATCATTAATATCGATAGAATTCATAATTTCCTTTGCTCTCGTAAGGTAAGGTTGTATAACCTCAAGAGGAACAAGTCTGATATATTGCAATAGAGTATTTAAAATCTGGCGATACTCTTCTTGCGTATAGCCTCCTTTCTTGATGATGTAAGATTCATATTTCCGTATTTCCTCTAAAGAGATCTCTGGATAACAAAAGGCAAATCCAGAACTGATGATGGTCTTTCTGGTAAGAGAATCCTTAAGAAGTGCAGAAATAAGGACATTGGTGTCAAGAACAATCATGAGACCAACCTTAATTTTCTCGCCACGCTGCTGTCGATCCTTTTACTAATGTCTCTGGCATCATCTGGGGTTAAAGTGCTTTTAGAGGTCAATACATCAAGAAGTTCGAGATCCTCTATCTTCTTCTGAATCGCCTTTCTAATGACCTCGCTCCATCGTATTTCACCGTGTTTTTTCATCTTCTTCTGAAGATCGTCTGGTACCATTAAAGTGATATTTCCCATGTTTGCTCACCTATGTGGATTAATGTATTTACACATATTTAAACCTTTTGTTGGGATTCTTTCTCTGTCGCATATTGCCCTTTTTTTATTTTACTACCTTAATCCCCAATTCCTTCAATTGCTTCTCACCAACAGAAGAAGGGCTGTCCAGCATCAAATCCTTTGCATCCTTGTTCTTTGGAAAAGCAATAACCTCCCGTATAGAATCAGATTTAGTCATAACAGCAGCTATTCTATCCAATCCTAAAGCGATGCCTCCGTGGACTGGCGCCCCATACTTCAAAGCATTGACAAAGAATCCAAACTTCTCATCAATCTCTTTTTGCGTTAATTTCAATGTTTCGAATATTTTTTTCTGCAGTTTTGGGTCATGTATTCTTATGCTTCCTCCTCCAATTTCAAATCCATTTAAAACCAAATCATATGCCTGTGCCTTTATGCTGTCCAATTTTCCCGTAGTAAGTTTGGCAATATCTTCTTGTCTAGGGCTGGTGAATGGATGATGCATCGAAACAAATTTCTTCTCTTCTTCGCTGTACTCCATCAAAGGAAAATCTAAAACCCACAAAAACTTGAAATCCTCTCCTTTCTTTCTTAAATCAGGTTTGTCAGTTTTATACTTCTTCATGCAATCTTCATAAGACATTCTCTCAAATGGTGTTGCAACATCAACATTCAAAACATCCTTGAAAATCTTCTTCATCAAGCCTTCCATCAAGGCAATAATATCCTCCTGTTCAACAAAGCTCATTTCAACATCTAATTGGGTAAATTCTGGCTGTCGATCCGCCCTTAAATCTTCATCCCGTAAGCAACGTGCAATCTGGTAATACTTGTCCATGCCTGCAATCATGAACAACTGCTTGAAAATCTGCGGGCTTTGCGGTAATGCAAAAAACTTTCCCTTGTCAGTTCTGGAAGGGACTAGATAATCTCGTGCACCTTCAGGCGTTGATTTTGCTAAAATAGGCGTTTCCAATTCAATAAATCCCTGTGCATCCATGTAAGAATGAATCGCTTTCATCATCTTATGCCGCAATATTAATTTTTTTTGTACATTCTCCCTTCTCAAGTCCAGATATCTATACCTCAATCTTATTTCTTCTGATGTATCAGCACTGAAATCCAAGGGCAGAGGCTCAGCCTTGTTAAGAACTTCAAGAGCAGTAGCAGAAACTTCTATTTCTCCAGTAGCCATCTCTTTCTTCACTTGATTATCAGGTCTTTTCTTGACTTCTCCTCTAACAAGAACAACAGATTCCTTGCTCAAAGTTCCAAATTCCTTCGCTAATGAAGGATTCAAGAAAACCTGCGTAATCCCATATCTGTCTCTTAGCAGCAGAAAGCCAATCTTGCCTTGTACTCGTAGAGCATCAACCCACCCGCACAAAACAACCTTCTTTCCAGCATCCTTCTCTCGTAATTCTCCACACGTATGGGTGCGTAGCATATCAAAACAGCAAGGAAAGAGCTATTTAAGCTTTATTATCGAATTCATGTATACTTCTTCAGCAATTCCATCACCTTCTTGCCGTCAACCTTTCCCCGGTATCGTTTCATGATTTCCCCCATAAGAGCATTAATCGGTGCACCCTTCTCTTTCTGAACAAGCTGTCTGATCTCTTCTTCTAGTTTATCGCTGCTAATAGCCTTATACTGTTCAAGATTAACCATCTTACCCTGTGCTATCTCGCTCAGAACTTCAAACACCGCACTCTTTGGAATATTTCCTTTGCTGAATTGTTCTAATGCAAAACCAAAGTCTTTGTCTTGCAATATAGAAATATTAACCTTAAACCGCGTCTTAATCTCTTTTGGCATCTCAATCAGCACTTTGGCAATGAACTCAGGTTCTATCTTGAATCGTTTCACAAAGTCTTCAAAAACATCTATCTTCTCCTCATCCAGCAATTCACGTGCAATTTGTGCATTAAGTTTGTACTTCTTTTCTAGTGTGATAACCCTTTCAGTCAGTAATTCAGGAATCTTCACTTGTGCATACAGCTCTTTAACAGAAAAGCTTGGATGATCTGTCTCAACATACATTCTTGCTGCTCCAGGCATCGGTCTCAAAAAGCTCGTGCTTCCATCCTCATTTGCCTTCCTAACTTCACTCCTGGCTTTCTTCTGTTTTATATCTTCTATTTGTCTTGCCGCCTCATTCTCAATAATCAACGGAATCATCCTCAAGTCCTGCACGCCCTTGATCTCAACACGCTGATGTCCATGGATGCTCACATTCACATCCTGCCTTATTGTTCCCAATCCAGACTTGAATTTTCCAGTGCTCTTTAATATCATGCCCAAGTACGCAGCCACCTCTTTCACCTGCTCTGGAGTCTTCATGTCAGGTGCAGTAGCAATTTCAATCAGTGGAATTCCCAGTCTGTCTAATCGATATGTCACATAATCCTTCGTTTCTACCATCTTCCGCGCAGCATCCTCTTCAACGCAAACGCTTTGTATCCCTACCTTTCCGCTTGTTGTCTGCACATATCCATCAATGCCTACCAACGCTGTCCTTTGAAAAGAACTTGTATTGCTGTAATCAAGAACTTGTTTTCTCATCACCTGAATCTCATCAACAATCTTCATATTTAGCAATTTACAGATCTGCAGTACAGCTGCCAATGCATCTTGATTAATGAGCCGAATAGGTGTTTCATCAAGCTCAACTAAGCACGTATTCTCATGAAATCCCTCATAAACAGCATGTTTCCCCTTTCCCATTTCAAACTCTGCAACAGTATCACGCTCGCCAGTCTCGCTTAACGCAGCACGTAGCTCACGTTTGATTGTAAAATCTGGTTTTCCTTCTTTCAGTTCAGAGTTGCATCTGCAGAAAAGCTTGTGAGAATTTATTTGTCTGTGGATTTCTATGCCACTTTTAAGACCTAATTTTTCATAGTCAAGCATAGGTTTTCAGCCTCATAAAAGATAATAAAGCTTTCGTACTACACCCTCTCCCAAATAACCTTTCCATTCCTTTTCACTTGTCTTATCCTATGCAAAGGAATCATCGTCTTCCTTCCATTGACATCAATAGTAAAGAAATTCCCCTCCCTTCCCATAGCATTGAAAGGCACCTCAAAGCTTCTCTCAGCAATCCTGTCAAAATACACAATCACATACTCCTCTGGCTTCAAGTTCTTGTCCCACCTGATCTTATTCAACAAATCACCAATATACATCATAATCATGCAAAGACAAACTTCTATAAAAGGATATGCACGTTTTTCACCTGAAAGAAGTCGTAAGGAATCTTTTTATACAATAAGATACTCCAAAAACATAGGGTAAAGATGAAAAGAGGAATAGTCATAGGAATCATTCTAGGAATACTTGT
>CAYITV010000070.1:0-4754 GCA_964366285.1 Candidatus Woesearchaeota archaeon
CCTAATGCCCGTATCACAGACTTTCTGACTTTGCTATCGGTGTCTTGGAGAAGGGTGATGAGATGATCTAGTGTTTTTGGATTTGTATTATAATTTTCAACGACAAAATTATAATTTCCATAGGCGAGGGCAATTTTTATTGCTTCTTTTTCATGTTCTGTCAGTTCCCTGACTATAGGCATCTCTGCTGTGATTCGCTGACCAGCAACATCCCGGCTTGCTTCCAGCAACCTTTGTTGAGCGGATGCAGCGGTGGAAGGTGTTATCTCTTTTGCGACCGCGATGAGTTCAGCTTTGCTTGCGAATGGCGCTGCTGCAACTGCTGTTTCTATTTGTCCTGCCAATCTTAGAATGTCGTCACGTGCGCTTGTGTCAGAGGCAGGTGTTTCTACAACACTTACTACTCCTCCTTTTTCTACCACATCATACTTATGTTTCTCTGCGAGATCTTCTAATCTTTGTTTGGCATCACGTGCAGAAGCGAGCGCAAGTATTCCATCACGTATTGATGAACGTGTTTTTAGTGCTGCTCGTTGTGCCTGTACGGACTGCCGTGTCTTTTTCAACTTTGCGTCATTAATTCTTCCTGCGCGGAAGGATGCTATAGAAAGAGAATCGAGGGAATCGAGATAGCGGCCATACTTCTTTTCCTGTTTGGCAAGAATTTCAGAAAATTGTATTGTTGGGGTTTTGGCTGCTGGTGTTTCAGTTTCTGTGTCGAGTTCTTCTTGTGCCTGCTTGACATCTCGAGCTGCTTGGAGAACTTCTAGGCGTGATTGGTCAGCCTGCCAACGTGCTTCTTCGTATTGTGATTCCTCTTTTGTCATCAATGGTTTTGTCTCTGCCAGAACTTTTGCCCGCGCGGTAAGTTCGCGTGTTGTCGCGGCCTCCAACGCCTGAAGGGCGCTGTTTTGCTGCTCAGGATTTTTTTCTCCTGTGGCTTGCTCTACCTGTCGCTGCGACTTTTCAAGCAAAGCCAATGCGCCTGCATGTTCAATCTGCGCTTCCAGCCCCCTCTTTCTTTTTTCTAACAATTCCACCTGAGGCGAGAGTGGAAGCTGGGCATTTTCTCCTGGCAATTGCCCTGTTGTAACAGGTTGCGGGCTTTGTTTTGCTAGTGACTCGACAACATTTTGGTATGCCTGCTGCAAACGCGATGTGTCGATCTCTGATGCTGCTGCTGGAATGGTTGCCTTCACTTTTGGAACGCCATACATACTCTCAGACAGGAGTTCTGATGCAGCGTAGAGAAGAGGATTCTCTATTCCCATGTTCTGGAGTGCACCCTGGATGAGCGCATTTGCGCCCTCTTCTACCACCACCTCTCCAATCCCAAAATCAAATGCTACAAGCGTGCCTTTACCGACAAGTGTTTTCCCAATCATAGCGCGGGTCTTTGCTACCTGCTGGCCTGCGGCTCCGAGAAAACGGGCTGGGGCGGAATTAATGATGGCTGCACCTGCACGAGTAGCCCCAATGGATGCGCCAGCAATTTCCAATCCCTTCCCTGCTAAGCCGGCACCTATCATGAAGAGAGGATTTGACATCCCTTCTGCCCACGTCTCTGCATTGAAGATAGATGCTTTTGTCTCGTCACCTAAATTAAAATCAAGCAATCCACCGCCATCAGAATCTTCGAGCTTGGCAAGCGCTTCTTCGCTTCCAGCCATCTGGTAATATTGCCGCGCTAATGAAAACATTCCATCATCTCGTGCAGTATCGCCTAATGATGTAAATGCCAGATGGTATGTCTCATCTGGAGAGGGCTTGAATGGCCCCCTCCTTTCCTTTTCTGCGTATGTCTCATCTGGAGAGGGCCTGAGCGGGATCATACTTCCCTTTTCTGCGGTAGCTGGAGATTGCGATGTCATTCGCTCTACCTCCAATAAGGTTTGGATGATTGGGTGTTTTGTGAATATCTCCTTTTTCCATTCGGGCCATTCAGGTGAAAAATAGTAAATCTCCTTTAATGCTTCATTGAGAGTTTTTCCTTGTGCAAGACGAATGCGCAGACTCTGTTCGATGCCGTCTGCAAACGCTTTTCGTTGCAGTTGAGGAAGATTGAACATTTCGTCTCTGTTTACGAGCGGCGTGTATACTGTTTCCTTTAGTGCGCGATAGGGATTGATAGTATTCCATGGCGTTGCATAGTCCTCGGATGTGTCTTCAGATGTTCCTGTCATCCCTGCTCCCTGGAAAGACCTTGGCCGATAAGCATCCCTCTCAAAGATTCCCTGTTCCCATGCTGAGAATGCCTCTAAGAAGAGTTCCTTGTCTGGCGGCAGTTGAACTTCTCCACGCGCTTCTTGACCAAGCCTGCGATAGGACTCACGGAAATCCTGATGGATGCTGAAGTAATCCTCGCTGTAGTACACTGCATCATTCTTTGCTGCTTCTTTGTACTCATTCGTCGCTCTCTGTAGGTCTATTATCTCTTGCGTTTCATAATCGAGTTCTGCCTTGGATTTCACCACAGAAATGAGCGTGTCCCAGACTGAAGGGTAGCTCTCCATCCATTCGATACCCTTTTTCACCTTCTCTTCTGCCTCTGCGAGGGTGTATGTCTTTCCACCGCTTTGAATCTCATCTTTCTTGAACGGCCTTGGCCAGATTATCTCACCAATTTCTGCTGTCAGGCGCTTTCTTGCGCGCTCCAGCTCCTGCTGCTGATCTGAGGGGAGCAGTTCTGTGCTTTTTCCTCGGGAAAGGCGCAGTGCGAGCACTTCCTGTGCTTGCGGAATGGTATAAGCAATCCCTTCCACGACAATCGTCTGGCCAAGATCCCCTACTTTTGCCCGCGCTTTGTCAAGATCAGCATCATCGTGAAGATTGGTCGTGTAAATCAGTTTTTCAATAAGGTTATATTCATCTTTGAGCTCCTTGATAGCATTGAGCCTGCCTTTAGGGAGATGCGCCATCCTTTTCTTCTCAGGCAGGGACAATAATTCTTGTGAGAGATATTGGAGAAAATCTTCCTTGTCCCTGAAGTCCTCGCCAATCTCTTTGTAGAGCGTATCAGCCTCTTCAAATCTCCCCTGCCCGATCAACCGGCGCGCCTGCTCGATGAGCAAATCAAAGCGCGAGTACTGCATCGCTACTTCAACCTCTTGGGTAAATTGTTCTTGCTGTTCTGGAACAATCTGAGGATAAAGTTTCTCTGAAAGCTCCTTGATCCTTGCGATATCCTTTGCTTTGATTGCTTCCTGCAGGGCAAGGAAGTCCTGCTTGAACGTAACTGTTGCCTGCCGGGCTGTCTCCAGCTGTGCTATTACTGATTCAACTTCTTGTGCAAATAATTTTTGCTGTTCCGGGGCAATTTGAGGATAAAGTTTCTCTGAAAGCTCCTTGATTTTTGCTATGTCATTTGCCTTAATGGCTTCCTGCAATGCCAAGGAATCCTGCTTGAACGTAACTGTTGCCTGCTGCGCTGCCCCTATCTGCGCCATTATTAATCCAATTTCTTGTGCGAGCTGTTTTTGACTTTCTGGTGTGACCTGAGGATAAAGTTTCTCTGAAAGCTCCTTGATTTTTGCTATGTCATTTGCCTTAATGGCTTCCTGCAATGCCAGATAATCCTGTTGTAAGATGGCTGTCTTTTGTTTAGCTTCTTCCCAGCTCTTTAGTGTGAAGATGCTCTCTCCATCGAGAACGATGCCCTTCTCCGGATCTGCTGCTTGAATGATAAATGTTTTTTTCAGTTTTTGTGCAAGATCAAACTCTTTTGCCATGAAAATATCGTCAGGCGTAATAACAAAATTATGCCTCTTATTATCAAATGTAGTTTTTCCAGCTTTGATAGACAGCGTATCAGAAGACTCTGTTGATGTCAGTGTAAGATCTGCTCCTTCAGTATTCATAGAGAAGAGATCGGTGGAAAGAGCAAGCGATCCATGAACGCTGATTTTTTTTGATTCTGGTGTTGTGAGAAGAACTGCAGTGTTTTGGGGCATTATGCCTACCGGTTCTTTGGTATACACGTTGACCATCTGTCCAGGGACTGAGGAAACTGCCATGCCCTCCTGCAGGACGCGGATATCTTTTCCAGCAAGGAGGCCTTTCGCTGCATCAATTGTCACACTGCTCCCTTTAATGTATGAGAGCGCCGCATCCTGGACATTCAATTCCGAAGGGGAGGCTGCCACAAATTGTGCATGGACGAGCCCCTCACTTGACAACTCAAATACCCCGCCCTCTTCCGCATAGATGTCATATGCATAAGAAGGGTTGGCGATGTCATCAGTGAGGCGAAGTGCGCCGCCAGATGCGAATGTAATGACGCGTGCATTTTTTATAGTCATCCCTTTTACCTTGAGCGTGCCGTCAAAGGCAGTGAGACTATCGAGGTAAGATTTCATCTCCTGCATATCCTCTTTAGTCACGCCAAGCAAGTCTATCTTTGTACTGCCAATAGTGACCTGCTGCGTCGATCCTATCTGTTCAATAGAATATTCTATTTTTTGGGATGAGCCGCCCTGCGCTTCTGCTACTGCAAGGGAGAGAAGAATGAGTATGACAACATTCAGCATCCTCTGTTCATGACCTTTCATCACTCTCTCCACCCCTTTTCAATCTCGAAGATCTTTTTCAGCGCTTCCTGATGATGCTTCTTAAGTTTAAACATCAATAGTTTTCCTGAATGTTTTACATCGAGAAAACCTTTTGCCTCAAATTCCCGGATTATCTTTGAAATAGAGCCTTTGTTTAATCCTGTTTCTTTTTTAAACCGTTCCTTATCCTCCTCAATATTAAAAAAG